>JBGSNJ010000014.1:0-2142 GCA_041739715.1 Aestuariivirga sp. | reverse complement strand
GTGCGAGCGGCAGCGCCTCCCGGCTGCACGCGCTGCTGGCCCAGGACGGCATCGACGCCACGCTCGGATTTCTCTTCGCCGTCTTCGAAAATCCCGGCTCCGGCGAGCAGTGCATCTATTACCGCGGCGAAGCCCTCCTGCATGCCCGCGGCCGGCCCGTGCTGGCGAGTTTCGATGACATTCCCTGGGATCGCTTGCCGGACGAGGCCACGCGGTCCATGCTCCGGCGCTATGCCGCCGAGCGCAAGCTCGGGCGCTTCAAGGTCTATTCCGGCGATCACCGCCAGGGCACGGTGAAGGCCGTCGAGTGATCCGCGTCCTGCTGCAGTGCAACGCCGCCCGCTCCATCGCCTTTGAAAGCTTCTGATAGACGCCTATCAGGAATTGACATCCAGCCGGAAACTGACTGTGATGACGCCATGGCAAGGGCAACCATCGAAGACGTGGCGGATGCGGCGGGCGTCAGCGTGGCAACGGTTGATCGCGTGCTCAATGGCCGCGCCGCTGTCCGGCCCAAGACGGTCGAACGCGTCGAGAAAGCCATCCGGCTCCTCAACTATCAGTCGGACCGGCTGGCCGCACGCCTTGCGCGCGCGAAGGAATATCGTTTCTGCTTCATCCTGCCGGAGGGCTCCAACGCCTACATGACGCTGCTGGCCGACGCGGTACGCGAAGAGGCCCTTCGCATGGCGCAGGAGAAGGTGGTGATCGACCTGCGCCACACCGATGTCTTCTCGGCCGAGGTGCTGGGCCAGACGCTCGACCAGATCAGCGGGCTCTATGACGGCGTCGCCGCCGTGGCCCTCGACCATCCACGCGTGCGCGAGTCGATCAATGCTTTGTGCGAGCGCGGCGTTGCGGTGGTGACGCTGGTGTCGGATGTGCCGGGTTCGCGCCGCACCCATTACGTGGGGATCGACAATGCCGCCGCCGGCCGCACCGCCGCGACACTGATGGGCCGCTACCTTACAGGCCGGAGGGGCAAGGTCGGGCTGATCGCGGGGTCGCTGTCGCTGCGCGATCACGTCGAGCGTCAGTTCGGCTTCGAGCAGGTCATGCTCCATGAGTATTCCGGCCTCACCCTGCTGCCGGTGCGCGAAGGCCGCGACGACTGGCAGATCGTCCAGGGCGTTGCAGCCCAGTTGCTGCACGACCATCCGGACCTCATCGGCCTCTACAACGTGGGCGCGGGAACGCGCGGCATCGTGGCCGCGCTGGAAGCCGCAGGGCGACAGCGGAAAGTCGTCTACATCGCCCATGAACTCACCGACGAATCCCGCCGCGCGCTGATCGATGGCACCATCGACATCGTGATCAACCAGGATGCCGGCCATGAAGTGCGCAGCGCCATCCGGGTACTGATGTCACGCGCCGACCGCTCGCCCATCGTCGAGGCGATGGAACGCATCCGCATCGACATCTACGTTCGCGACAACATTCCCTGAGGCAACCCCATGTATCTCGGTCTCGACTTCGGCACCTCATCGGTCAAGGGCGTTCTCATCGACGCCACGCAGAAGATCATCGCCACGGCCAGCGCGCCGCTGAAGGTCTCGCGGCCGCATCCCGGCTGGTCGGAGCAGAATCCGGAAGACTGGTGGAAGGCCTGCAACATTGTGGTCAAGACCCTGGGCCGGATGAAGCCCAAGGCCATGGCAGCGGTGGAAGGCATCGGCCTTTCCGGCCAGCAGCATGGCGCCACGCTGCTCGACGCAGGCGGAAAGGCGCTCAGGCCCTGCATCCTGTGGAACGATGCGCGCTCCTTCAGGGAATGCGAGGAGATCATGGCGCGCGAGCCCAAGGCGGTGCCGCTCGCCGGCAATGTTCCGCTCGCCGGCTACACCGCGCCGAAGCTCGTGTGGGTGAAGAAGCACGAGCCGCGCATCTTCGACAAGGTGGCAAAGGTTCTGCTGCCCAAGGACTACATCCGCTTCCGCATGACCGGCGACTATGCCTCCGACATGTCGGATTCCTCGGGCACCTTCTGGCTCGACATCGCCAGGCGCGAATGGTCGGACCTGCTGCTCGCCGCCAGCGACATGCGGCGCGACCAGATGCCGAAGCTCTATGAAGGCACCGATGCCACGGGCCGCCTCACGCCAGCCGCCGCCAAGGCCTGGAACATGCCGAAGCGGCCGGTGG
>JBGSNJ010000011.1:0-4269 GCA_041739715.1 Aestuariivirga sp. | reverse complement strand
ATGGAAGCCCTGGCCCTGCTCGACCTCGCCGAAACCTATGTCGAGGTGAGCCGTCAGATCGACAAGCGCCATGCCGTGCTGCAGGGACGAACGCAGGTCAATCTCTTCTTCGAGGCGTCAACCCGGACCCAGAGTTCTTTTGAGATCGCGGGCAAGAGGCTGGGCGCCGACGTCATGAACATGGCGGTCGCCACGTCTGCCGTGTCCAAGGGGGAAACCCTGCTCGACACGGCCATGACGATCAATGCCATGCACCCGGATTTCCTGGTGGTGCGGCACCCATCATCCGGCGCCGTGGAGCTGCTGGCCCAGAAGGTTTCCTGTGCCGTCATCAATGCCGGTGATGGCCAGCATGAACATCCAACCCAGGCGCTTTTGGACGCCCTCACCATCCGCCGCCGGATGGGCCGACTGGAGGGCGTCGTAGTGGCGATCTGCGGCGATGTCCTGCACTCGCGGGTGGCGCGTTCCAACATCCATCTTCTGAACAAGCTGGGCGCGCAGGTTCGGGTGGTGGCGCCGTCCACCCTGCTCCCGTCCGGGATCGCGCGATTTGGTGTCGACATCCATCGAAACATGACCGATGGCCTGGCCGGCGCGGACGTCGTGATGATGCTGCGCCTGCAGCTGGAACGCATGTCCGGTGCCTTTGTGCCCTCGCAGCGGGAATACTACCGCTTCTTCGGGCTCAGCGAGGACAAGCTCAGATATGCCAAGCCTGGGGCGCTGGTGATGCATCCCGGCCCGATGAACCGCGGGATCGAGATCGACTCGAACGTCGCGGATGGCGTGCAATCGGTCATCCGCGAGCAGGTCGAGATGGGTGTCGCCGTTCGCATGGCCGTGCTCGACGCGCTGTCGCGCAACATGCCTTCCGGAGGCAACGCATGATGGCGCCCGCCGCCAGAACCGCAGCAACCCGCAGGGCCTATCTCAATGCCGAGATCGTGGCACCGGCCCAAGGCCTGAAAGGCAAGGGGGGCGTGTTGATCGAGGATGGCTGGATCCTCGCGGCTGGCCCCAAGGTCACGCGCGAGACCGTCGGATCTGGCACGGCGTTGGTCGATTGCACCGGCTTGACCCTCATCCCCGGCCTGATCGACATGCGCGTGTTTACCGGCGAACCCGGAACCGAGTATCGCGAAACCCTTGCCAGCGCCTCCGAGGCCGCTGCGGCCGGCGGCGTTACAACAATGATCGTCATGCCCAATACGCAGCCGATCGTGGATGATGCCGCCATCGTCGATTTCATCTTGCGGCGCGCCCGAGACACCGCCCTGGTTCGCGTGGCCCCCATGGCGGCCATCACCAAGGGTCTTGGTGGCGAGCTGATGACGGAGATCGGAGCGCTGAAGGAGGCCGGCGCCGTGGCCGTGACGGATGGCCTGAAGTCGGTCGCAAACGCCAATGTCCTTCGGCGGGCACTGACCTATGCGCGCGACTTCGGCATGCTTGTAGTGCAGCATGTGGAGGAACCAGCACTAGCTTCAGGCGTCATGAATGCCAGCGAGATCGCCGGACGTCTCGGTCTTGCCGGAATTCCGGCCATGGCGGAAGTCATCATGCTTGAACGTGATCTGCGTCTTGTCGAATTGACGGGCGCTCCCTACCATGCCGCGCAGATCTCCAGCCGAATGTCGGTCGACGTGATGCGGCAGGCAAAGGCAAGAGGCCTTCCGGTGACATGCGGCGTGTCCATACATCACCTGACCTTAAACGAGAATGACGTCGGGGCCTATCGCACCTTCTTCAAACTTTCGCCGCCATTGCGGAGCGAAGAGGACCGGCGCGCGCTTGTGGAAGCCGTTGCCGACAGCACGATCGATGTCATCGTTTCCGGACATGATCCCCAGAGCGCCGACACAAAGCGGCTGCCCTTTGCCGAAGCCGCGTTTGGGGCCATCGGCCTGGAGACCATGCTGTCTGCGGCATTGGGACTGTATCACGATAAGCTCATCGGTCTGGACCGTCTGGTTGAGGCAATGTCTTCGAAGCCGGCCGAAATCCTCGATCTCGAAGCGGGCCGGCTTGCTCCGGGAGCCCCAGCCGACTTCGCGCTCATCGATCCGACCCTGTCGTGGACAGTTGAGGATGATGTCCTGCGCTCCCGCGCCAAGAACTCTCCCTTCGAGCATCGCACATTGGAAGGACGGTGTGTCGAAACCGTCGTTGCGGGCGCCAGCATTTATGCTTACCCTCGCAAGGGCTGACGCGAGGTGGAAATGGCCCTGTCCGGACTTGGAATGATCGTCTCGATCCTGTTCGGTTATCTCTGCGGTGCCATCCCCTTTGGCTTGCTGCTGACGAAGTGGGCCGGATTGGGCGATGTCCGGCAGATCGGCTCGGGCAATATCGGCGCCACCAACGTCTTGCGCACCGGTAACAAGACCGTGGCCGCACTGACCCTTCTTCTCGACGGACTGAAGGGCACCGTCCCTGTCCTGGCCATGTCCTGGGTCTATGGCCCCGATGCAGGGATCCTTGCCGGATTGGCAGCGTTCTTCGGGCACCTGTTTCCGCTCTGGCTCGGCTTCAAGGGCGGCAAGGGCGTTGCCACTAACATCGGCGTGCTCTTTGGTCTGTTCTGGCCTTTGGGACTTCTCTTTCTTGCCGTATGGCTCGCGATGGCCTTTCTCTTCCGGCGATCATCCCTTGCCGCGCTTACAGCCAGCCTTTTGACGCCCCTTTGGACCCTCCTGTTCGATCACCGTGATCTGCTTCTGCCCACAATCGTGATGGGCGTAGCCATCTGGCTCACCCATCGTGCCAACATCGCGCGGCTCCTCCGAGGCGAGGAACCGAAGATCACGCTCAAAAGATCGCCATGAAGCTCCAGCCGCTCACTGATGATGAGCGGCAAGAGTGGTTGAGGCTGAGCCTCTCTGAAAACGTTGGCCCCATCACATTTCTGGTGCTGTTGCAACGCTGTGGGTCGGCTTCGGAAGCCATCAGGCAGCTGCCGGACCTTTCGCGCCGCGGCGGTTCGCGGCGGCCCGTGCGGCTCTACCCCGAGTCGTCGGCCAGCCGTGATCTGGAGCGAGCTCACCAGATCGGCGCCCGCTTTGTCGCCCTGTGCGAGCCCGACTATCCGCCGCTCTTGCGCGAAATTGATGCGCCGCCGCCTCTCATCTGCATCAAGGGATCGTCAGAACTGGCACGGCGCAGTGTGCTCGGCATCGTGGGGGCCCGCAATGCCTCCGCCATCGACCGCAGGCTGGCCCGCCAGATCGCACAGGCCGCAGGGCGCGCCGGCTTCCCCGTTGCCTCAGGACTTGCCCGCGGGATCGACACGGCGGCCCATGTAGCCGCGCTGGAGACAGGGACCATTGCGGTCGTCGCCGGTGGACTGGACGTGATCTACCCGCCGGAGAATGCCGCATTGCAAGCAGCGATTGGCGAGTCGGGATTGCTCGTCAGCGAAATGGTCCCCGGTACCATACCCCGGGAAAGTCACTTCCCAAGGCGCAACCGCATCATCTCCGGGCTTTCCCGCGCAGTTGTCATCGTCGAGGCCGCACTTCGCTCGGGCTCCCTGATCACCGCGAGATATGCATCTGAACAAGGGCGCGAAGTTTTCGCCGTTCCGGGTTCACCATTGGACCCACGCGCAGAAGGATGCAATCGGCTCATCCGTGATGGTGCCAACCTGCTCCTGTCGTCAATGGATGTGATCGACGTCCTTTCGGCCCAAGGCGCCACCAGTCGGAACGTCGAACCGCTGCCGCAGATTGCCATCGAGACGGGCAACGACATGCGTGACCAGATCTCCAGCCTGCTCTCGCCCACGCCCATCGATGTTGACGACCTCATCCGCGAGTGCGGTTTCGCTCCGGCAATGGTTCATGCCGTCCTGCTCGAGCTTGAACTGGCCGGCCGGGTCCGCCGCCATCCACGAGGTGCGGTATCGCTTGCCTGACGGTCAATCGACCTCATCGGCCGGGATGATCCAGCTTTCCTGGAGCGCAGCCGATCGCCACTTCGCGAAGGCCGGCGTCGCGAGGACTGCTTCCATGTAGCGGCGCGTATCGGGGCGAACGTCAATGTCGAACGTGTCGAACCGGGTCACCACGGGCGCATACATGGCGTCGGCAATGCTGAATTGACCGAACAGGAAATCGCCGCCGCGGCCAAAGCGACTCCGGCACACGCGCCAGATGTCCTCGATGCGCGCCACGTCACGCAGCACGGCATCGCTCATCGGAACCTTTCGCCTCGGCCGGCGCAGGTTCATCGGGCAGGCATTGCGCAGGGCGGCGAAACCGGCATGCA
>JBGSNJ010000452.1:0-2304 GCA_041739715.1 Aestuariivirga sp. | reverse complement strand
GCTTTGCGGATGCCAGCCTGCAGGCGGCGGTGGACTGGCTTCTGCGCGAGGCCCATGCCGCTGGCCGGCTTGTGCTTGCCGATCCGTCGATGCCGTCGCAGGGCTGCGGCTACACGGTGCTGGCCATGGGCAAGCAGGGTGCATTCGAGTTGAACTACTCGAGCGATGTCGACCTCATCGTGCTTTACGATCCCGATGCTGCGCCGCTGGCGCCGGGCGTCGAGCCCTCCACCTTTTTCGTCCGGTTCACCAAAAGGCTCGTGTCGCTGCTGCAGGACGTGACCGAACATGGCTATGCCTTTCGCGTCGATCTCCGCCTGCGCCCCGATCCGCGCGCCACGCAGGTGGCGATCTCGATCGAGGCCGCCGCGATCTACTACGAGAGCATGGGCCAGAACTGGGAGCGCGCGGCGATGATAAAGGCGCGGCCTGCCGCCGGCGACCTTCCGCTCGGCCAGGAGTTTCTCGATCGGCTGAAGCCCTATGTCTGGCGCAAGTATCTCGACTTCGCCGCTATTGCCGATGTGCAGTCGCTGAAGCGGCAGATCCACGCGGTGAAGGGCCACGGCACCATCGCGGTCATGGGGCACAATCTCAAGCTGGGCCGTGGCGGCATCCGCGAGATCGAGTTCTTCGTCCAGACCCAGCAGCTGATCGCGGGCGGCCGCAACCCGAAGCTGCGCTGCCGCGGCACGCTCGACATGCTGGCGGCCCTGGCCGAGGCCAACTGGATCACGCCGCAGGCCCTGAATGAGTTGCGCGAGGCCTATCGGTTCCTGCGGACCATCGAGCATCGCGTGCAGATGGTGAACGACGAACAGACCCATTCCCTGCCGGCTGACAACCGGCAGTTCGAGTCACTGGCGCGCTTCAGCGGCTTCGACAGCGCCACGGCGTTCCATGACCGGCTGCGCACCACCTTCGAACGCGTGCAGCGCCACTACGCCGCGCTGTTCGAAGATGCATCCGCGCTGGCGAGCGAGTCCGGAAGCCTCGTCTTTACCGGCGGCGAGGACGATCCGGAAACCATCGAGACCCTGCGCCGCATGGGCTTCAAGGGTGCAAGCGAGGTCTCCGCCACCATTCGCGGGTGGCACTTCGGCCGCTACGCCGCGACCCGTAGCGCGCGGGCCAAGGAACTGCTGACCGAGCTGATGCCGGCCCTGCTGACGGCGCTGGCGCGTACCGGCGATGCCGACCAGGCTTTCCTGGCTTTCGACCGTTTCCTCGCGGGGTTGCCGGCGGGCGTCCAGCTCTTCTCTTTGCTCAAGGCTAATCCGCGGCTGCTGGATCTGATCGCCACAATTCTTGGCACCGCGCCGCGTCTCGCCGAGCAGCTGAGCCATCGGCCCAAGGTGCTTGATGCTGTACTCGACCCCGGCTTCTTCGACGCCCTGCCGACACCCGACGAGATCCGCCTGTTGCTCGACACGGCGATTCCGGAAGACACGCCGCTTGACGAGGCGGTGGACCGCGCCCGCATCATCGGCAAGGAACAGGCCTTCCGCATCGGCGTGCGCGTGCTGTCGGAAACGGTGAGCTCCGAAGAGGCCGGAACCTCCTTCTCCGATCTTGCGGGTCTGCTCATCGACCGGCTGTGGTGGGTGGTGGCCAGGAGCATTCAGGCCCGGCATGGCGTGGTTCCTGGCGGGCGCAGTGCAGTGATTGCCATGGGCAAGCTGGGCGGGCGCGAGATGACGGCGGGCTCCGATCTCGATCTGATCATCGTCTATGACGCGCCGGAGGGCATCGAGATGTCGGATGGCCGCAAGCCCCTGAGCCTTGGCCAGTACTATGCCCGCCTGGCCCAGCGCCTGATCGCCGCGGTCTCGGCCCCCACGGCAGAAGGCGTTCTCTATGATGTCGACATGCGGCTTCGGCCCTCGGGCAGCAAGGGGCCGGTGGCAACCAGCCTTCACAGTTTCGGCGCCTACCACGACTCCTCATCCTGGACCTGGGAGAAGCTGGCCATGACCCGCGCCCGCGTCATCTGCGGTGCGCCGCAGCTTGTGGCGGAACTTCAGGACGCCATCAGCCGCATCCTTTGTCAGCATCGCGATGCCGCGGCGACCCGGGCCGACATCCTGGACATGCGCAGGCTGATGCTGAAGGAACAGGGCTCGGGCGGCACCTGGGACATCAAGCGGGTGCGCGGCGGACTGGTGGAGCTCGAATTCATGGCCCAGACCCTGCAGCTGATCCATGCCCACCGCCATCCGGGTGTCCTGGATACCAACACCCTCGCGGCGCTCGGAAAGCTCGCTACGGCGGGCGTCCTGCCGGCGGGCGACGGCGAGGTGCTCC
>JBGSNJ010000564.1:0-1765 GCA_041739715.1 Aestuariivirga sp. | reverse complement strand
CCGCCGCGCCGTCAGGCCGCGCGATGGCGCCCTGCCCCACGATGATCATGGGCTTCTTCGCCGGGTCGTCCAGCGGTTCGGCAAGCAGGGCCGACAGGCTGTCGGGACCGGCACCAAGATAGGCATAGGGATAGGTGAGGTCGGCCGGCTCGCCGATGAGCGCGATCTTTACCCCGCCCTTGAGGTAACGCTTGCGGACGCGGGCGTTGAGCACCGGCGCCTCGAGCCGCGGATTGGTGCCGACGAGCAGGATGGCATCGGCCTCGTCGATTCCGGCAATGCCGCTGTTGAAGAGATAGCCCGCGCGGCCGCCCTTCTCGCCCAGCGGGGTTCCGTCCTGGCGGCAGTCGATGTTCCTGATGCCCAGCAGGTCGGCCAGCTGGCGGGCCGAGAAGGCCTCCTCCGCCGCGACCAGATCGCCCAGGATGATACCCATGCGGGCCGGGTTGGCGGCTTTCACCTTCTGCGCCACGCGCAGGAAGGCCTCGGGCCAGGTTGCGGCACGCAGCTTGCCGAATTCGCGCACATAGGGCCGGTCCAGGCGTTGGGTGCGCAGCCCGTCCCAAACGAAACGCGTCTTGTCCGAGATCCACTCCTCGTTCACCTCATCATGGGTGCGCGGCAGGATGCGCATCACCTCGCGGCCGCGCGCATCGACGCGGATGCTGCTGCCCACCGCATCCATCGCATCGATGGTCTCGGTTTTGCGCAGCTCCCAGGGCCGCGCCTTGAATTCATATGGCTTGGAGGTCAGCGCCCCCACTGGGCAGAGGTCGATGATGTTGCCCTGCAGTTCGGAGGAGATCGCCTTGTTCAGGTAAGTGGTGATCTCCATGTCCTCGCCGCGGCCGGTGGCGCCCATGTCCTCGATGCCGCCCACTTCGGTGGTGAAGCGCACGCAGCGGGTGCACTGGATGCAGCGGGTCATCTCAGTCTTGACGAGAGGTCCGAGGTACTTCTCCTCCACCGCCCGCTTGTTCTCGTGATAGCGGTTCTTGTCGATGCCATAGGCCATGGCCTGGTCCTGCAGGTCGCATTCGCCGCCCTGGTCGCAGATCGGGCAGTCGAGCGGATGGTTGATCAGCAGGAATTCCATCACGCCCTCGCGGGCCTTTTTCACCATGGGTGAGCGGGTGAAGACCTCCGGCAGCTCGCCGTTGGGGCCGGGGCGCAGGTCGTTGACCGAGATCGCGCAGGAGGCCTGCGGCTTGGGCGGTCCGCCCTTCACCTCGACCAGGCACATGCGGCAGTTGCCGGCGATCGAGAGGCGCTCGTGATAGCAGAAGCGCGGCACCTCAGCGCCAGCCTGCTCGCAGGCCTGCAACAGGGTCAGCCCGTTCTCGACCTCGAGTTCCACTCCATCGATCTTGATCTTAGGCATCAGCGTGCTCGCTCATCACATCTCTCATGGCGCCGCCGGGCAGCGCCGCAACCCGGCTGCCGTCGGGTCCTTTGTCAGCAGCAGCTGGTCCTTGTCGTTCAGGCCGAGAACAAGGACCTGGTCGAAGGTGTCGTCGCCGCCCTCCATGCCGCAGGCCTTGGCCTCGCCGACGAGAAAGGCGCCGTCGGTCTTCCACTCCGCCATCGGCACGGAGCACAGCCAGCCGTAGTTTCCGACATAGATCTCGTCGCCCTCGCGCCGGATGTTCAGGGGTGCTCCCTCGCTGTCGTCGGCATAGACGCATTCGTCAAGATCCAGGTCGGACCAGCGGCCGAGCAGCCGCTCGATCTCCAGCGCCTGCGCCGGCAGCACGAAGGCCAGCCC
>JBGSNJ010000555.1:0-2011 GCA_041739715.1 Aestuariivirga sp. | reverse complement strand
GGAAACGCAACAGGACAAGATCCGCTGCGACGCCTGCCCGGTGCTCTGCTACATCCGGGAGGGGCTCCGTGGCGCCTGCGACCGCTACGCCAACGAGGGCGGCCGGCTGGTGCGCGTCGATCCGCACATCCTGATCGAACGCACGTTAAGGGAGGGCGGCCGGCTGGTGCCCTTCCTCGACCGTGGCAAGGACTGGGACGGCAGCATCGTCGCTCACCCCGGCACCTTCGTCACCGCCATTGGGGCCGGCACGACCTATCCCGACTACAAGCCCGCGCCCTTCATCGTATCGTCCGAGATCGACGGTGTCGACATGATCACCGTCGTCACCGAAGGCATCTTCAGCTACTGCGGCGTGAAGGTGAAGATCGACACCGACCGCCATCTCGGTCCCGAATGCGCGCCGGTCCGCGTCAATGGCGAGCAGATCGGGCACGTGACGACTGCGGAATACGGGTCGCAGATGCTGTCGCTCGGCGGCGTGCGCCACCTGACCGGCGGATCGAAGAAGGAAGGCCGCGTCACCTGCGAAAGCCTGCTTGCCCTGTGCAATTTCCAGCCGGTGGAGGTCGAGGTGGACGGCGGCGCGCGTGTCGTCATCGCCGCAGGTCAGCCACCGGTCATCAATGGGCAGCCTGAGGAACGCATGCGGGTCGGCTGCGGATCTGCCACCATCGGCATGTTCGCCAAGCAGTGGCTTGGACTGGTCGACGAGGTGGTTGTGGTCGACGATCACATCACCGGCGTTCTCTCCGAGCACCAGGCGGGAAAATTCCTCGACGTTTCGGAAACCGGCGTCCGCATCAAGGGCCACCGCTCCACGCCGGGACGCTACTTCAAGGTGGCCCAGCCCGGCACCGGCTGGGGCGGCACCGATCTGACCGACCCGCTCGCCATCCTGAAGCCCTTCGATGCAAAGACGGCGTGGCCAGGTCTGCGCCTCTTCATGGTCTCGACCACCGGCGAGCACTTCGCCTATTTCGAACTCGACGAAACCCTGGCGCCGGTCGAGAAGGACCTTCCGCCCGCGCTGCGGCTTTCGGTCGAGCGCATCGCAGAGAACTGCGAGCCGGCCCTGTCGACGGTACTGTTCATGGGCGGTGCCGGCGGGTCGCTGCGGGCCGGCGTCACCGAGAATCCGGTCCGCCTCACGCGATCGGTGAAGGACGCCCTGACGCGCGTCACTTGCGGCGGGGCGCCGGTCTATGTCTGGCCGGGCGGCGGCATCACCTTCATGGCCGACGTGACGCGGCTTCCCGCCAATGCCTTCGGCTATGTACCGACTCCGGCCCTTGTCGCGCCGATCGAGTTCACCATGCGCCGGGAGGATTATCGGGCGCTCGGCGGCCACATGGACGAGGTGTTGAAGCTTTCGGATGTCGAAATCCATCGGGGTGCCAGACGCGTCGCGGCACTGCCGGACAATCCCTGGCCGCTGGAGCGGAAGTCATGAGCCGCGTGCAGGCAAGGATGCTGCCTGATGGCCGCAGGCTCCACCTTCAGGATGGACCGATCGATCTCGTTATCGGCGCCGAAGGGCGCGCCGCCGATGTCCGGCATGCCCAGCAGGCCGCGACGGCACGCTTTGCCACCATCCTTGACGAGCTCTGCGCCGAACTTGAGCTGTTGCGCCGGCCGGTTGATCTCTGCCCGGAGGGATCCGTCGCCCGGCGCATGTGGGCCGCGACACGCGCGCATGCACGCAACTGCTTCATCACGCCCATGGCTGCCGTGGCCGGTTCGGTTGCAGAGGACGTCCTGGCCGCCATGACCGCCGCCGCACCGCTAACGCGCGCCTTCGTGAACAATGGCGGCGATATCGCCATTCACCTGCAGCCAGGCCAGCGCTACGCCATCGGCCTCGTGGATCGGCCCGACTGCCCCTCGCTCTTCGCGCGCGCCGGGATCTGTGAGGACGACGGCATCGGTGGCATCGCCACCAGCGGCTGGCGCGGGAGAAGCTTCTCGCTCGGCATTGCCGATGCGGTGACGGTGCTGGCGGAGACCGCAA
>JBGSNJ010000539.1:0-3736 GCA_041739715.1 Aestuariivirga sp. | reverse complement strand
GAATAGAAGGACGAGCGCTTGCCTGCCCCGCGCTGGGCATAGATCAGCACGCAATCGGCCGTCAGGGCCTGGCGCTTCCACTTGTACCAGAGGCCCTTCGGGCGGCCCGCGACATAGGGGCTGTCGCGCCGCTTCAGCATGAGTCCTTCGATTCCTGCGCTGCGCGTATCTTCCCAGATGCGGCGCAGCGCCTCCTTCGAGTCCGGTTGCACAAGTTCCGAGAGGTCGGTGCCGCGCGGCTGTATCTGCCGATGCCAGTCTTCAAGCCGCCTGCGCCGCTCGGCAAGGGAGAGGTGGCGCAGATCCTCGCCACCAAGTTCCAGCGCATCGTAGAGACGCACATGGACCGGATACTTCGTCATCATGGAACGGGTGACGGTCTTGCGGTTCAGCCGCTGCTGCAGGTCGGAAAAGGGCGCCACCGCGCCGTCGCGCATCACCAGGAGTTCACCGTCGAGTACGGCATCGAAACGCCAGGCCGAGACCAGATCAGGAAAGCCCTGGGTGATGTCGTCGCCGCTGCGCGAGAAGAGCCGCATCTCGCCGCCACCGCCCGAGACCTGCACGCGAATGCCATCCCACTTCCACTCCACCGCCATGGCGGAAGGATCGAGCGACGGCCAGTCCTCGTCCTCCAGCGGATGCGCCAGCATGAGCGGACGGAACACCGGCACCAGCGACTTCGGCGGTGCCTCCGCCCTGCCCTCGAGCCAGTCGAAGAGCGGCGCATAGGGTGGCGTGAGCCCATGCCAGAGTTCCTCGATCGCCTCGACAGGCTTGTCGAAGGCTTCGGCCAGAGTCACCCGCACCAGGCGGGCCGAGACTCCGACGCGCGGCGCGCCGCTCAGGAACTTCAGCAGGGCCCAGCGGCCGGTGGCATCCAGCCGGTCGAGCCACTGCGCCAGCTGCTGCGCCTGATCGGCGCTGCTCAATCCGTCAAGTGCACGGACGATCTCGCCAAGACCGGGAACGGGTTCTCCCGGCGCATCTCCTTCCCAGATCAGCGACAGCGTCTCGGCCGTGTCGCCGACATCGTCGCGCGACAGGCGGAAGAGCTCGGCATCGAAATGGCGGCCGGCGAGTTCGCCGAGAACCCGGCGCAGCGGGAAGGACAGCGGCAGTCCATCGCTGAGGGCGGCCAGGGCATAGCCGCGATCGGGATCGGGTGCGGACCGGAAGTAGTCGCCAAGCAGGCGCTGCTTGCCCAGGCGCGCGGGCGTGTAGACGAGACGGTCGAGGAGTGCAGCGAAGTCCTTCATTCGGCGTCATCCTCGCGGCCGACCAGCGCCAGCGCCCGGGCCCTCAGCCCCATCTGCGTGACGGCATGCACCAGCGCCTCCTCGCGGCCATGGGTCACCCAGATCTCGCCGGCTCCGGTCTCGCGGATGGTCTGCAGCAGTTCGGGCCAGCCGGCGTGATCGGAAATCACCAGTGGCAGTTCCACACCGCGCTGGCGCGCGCGGCTGCGGATGCGCATCCAGCCCGAGGCAAATCCGGCAAGCGGTTCGGCAAAGCGCTGCGACCAGCGGTCGGCGATCGCAGACGGCGGGCAGAGGACGATCTCGCCGGCGAGGCTGCCCTTCGATTCCACAACCGACGGCACGGGTCCGAGATCGCTGCCCCGTCGCAGATAGTAGTCCGTCATGCTGCGCAGGGCGCCATGCAGCCATATGGGCCTTTCGTATCCCGCCTGCCGCAGCAGCGCGACGAGGCGCTGGCATTTGCCAAGGCCGTAAACGCCCACCAGATGCGTGCGCTCGGGAAAGGTCCGCAGCGAGGCGAGAAGCTTTGCCACCTCGCCCTCCGGCGGTTCATGGCGGAAGACCGGAAGACCGAAGGTCGCCTCGGTGACGAAGAGATCGCAGGGCACGACCTCGAAAGCATCGCAGGTGGGATCGGACTGCCGCTTGTAATCGCCCGAGACGACGGCACGCTGTCCCTGGTGTTCGATGACCAGCTGTGCCGCGCCGAGGATGTGGCCGGAAGGCCGCAGCGATACGGTGACGCCGCCGATCTGGAGTGTCTCGCCATAGGCGAGGGATTGAAACGTCTCCGCCGCGCCGGCTCCAAGCCGCAGCTTCATGATGGCGATGGTATCGGGAGTCGCCAGCACGGCGGCGTGTCCGGGCCGCGCATGATCGGAGTGGCCATGGGTTATGATGGCGCGATCGACCGGCGCGTGCGGGTCGACGTGAAATCCGCCAGGCAGGCAGTGGAGACCCGAAGCGTCGGGCCTCAGCCAGCTCTCGAAAGGTGGTGATTTCGGCATGCCACCCGAATGTGGCGATGGCTGCGCGTTGCCGCAAGAAAAACGGGGAGGCCGCGATGGCGCTCCCCGTCTAATTCGTGGTGCCCGGGTACGCAGTACAGGATCCCGGTCCTCGATCGGCGCGTGCCCCGCTCGGGTCCGCTCACCATGACTGCATGATGGCGCAACGGAGTTTCCAAAGGGTTTCGATCAGGAAAAAAATCATTAATGGGTGGTTTACAGCCTGTTCCGTCAGGAACCATTCACGGCCGGCTGAAGCCACAAATCGATGAATCGGGTGAGCCAGCGCTTCACGGGGGCATCATGCAGGAGATTGGCATGAAGATGGGCGGCCGCGGGTTGCGCGCCGGGCATCACGAATCGATGAGCGCCGAGAACCGTCCAGCGGTGCATCGTGTGGCGCGTCACTTCCGGATGGAACTGGATGCCCCAGGCCGCACTTCCGTAGCGGAAGGCCTGGTTCTCGAAGGTCTCGCCGGTCGCGAGGCGCTCAGCCCCCTGCGGCAGTGAAAAACCTTCGCGATGCCAGTGATAGACATGTTCGGGCCATGGACCCAGCATCTTGCCCGGCGGCTCGGGCCGGATCGGATAGTAGCCGATCTCGACCGTGCCGTCGGGATGCGGGCCAACCCTTCCTCCCAGCTGCATGGCAAGCATCTGCGCGCCAAGGCACACGCCCAGGAATGGCTTCTCCTCCTTCAGGGCAATGCCGATCCAGTCGATCTCGCGCGCAATCCAGTCGTCAGGATCATTGGCGCTCATCGGGCCGCCGAAGATCACGGCACCGTCATGCTCGGCCAGGGTTTCCGGCAGCGCCTCGCCAAGGCACGGCCTGCGGATGTCGAGGTGGTAGCCGCGCCGCACCAGTTCATGGCCGATCCGGCCAGGTGTGGAGGCTTCGGAGTGGACGATGATGAGAATCTGCCGCGTCATCGAGCATTGCTCTTGCCACGATTTGCACGGCGCCGTCGAGTGGGCGATAGGCAAACGATCACAGCTGCGCCGAGGATGGTCCGCCCTGGCGTGTGCGGTTCTCGAGCGCGATGACGGCGAGACCCGCGAGCATGATCAGCGCCATGCCCGCAATGGCCAGCGCATTCGGCACCTCGTTGAAGATGAGCAGGCCGGAGAGACCGGCCCAGATCATGAAGGAATAGTTGAAGGGTGCCACAACCCGCGCCTCGCCGATGCGGAAGGCGAGGAAGACGAAGAGGTGCCCGCACATCAGGAAGAAGCCGGCAATGGCCATGAGCCAGGCATGGCGGAAGGTCGGCGCGACCTGCGTTTCGAAAGCGAATGAACCGACCGTGGCGCAGAGCATCACGATGAGAAGCGTGGAGAAGGTCACGATCAGCGCCGGCGTGCCGGGAGGCACCTTGCGCGTGACGATGTCGCGCCCGGCCGCGCCAAGGGCGGTGAAGAAGCCGAGGATGGCCATGGGCGAGGCGGCTTCGCTGCCAGGCTGCG
>JBGSNJ010000527.1:0-2003 GCA_041739715.1 Aestuariivirga sp. | reverse complement strand
GCGCGTCCTGAGCCGGGGAATATCTCTGCGAATGGCTGATTTCGCATGGCCGGACTCAGGCAGGTCATTGATCTGCCGCAACCGGTCCACCACGCCGTTCATCCGGCTCATGAGGATTGATGCAAAGCTTGCAACGGCACCGAGCAGAAATGCCGGAGCGACCACATGCGAGATGACTTCAGACAAATGTTCGACGGAGCCTGGATCAATGCTCATCGGCAGTTCCAAGTTGACGTTGTGTTTGATTTTGCTGAACGGCCTGGACCATGATCTGACCCTTACCTTTGCTCACTCGCCCGTCAAGACCTCCGACCATGGGTTCAAGCCGCAAGGAGTCTAGTCCGCCTCGCGCAACACGACCTTAGCGATGCCAGCCGCGATGTTGACACCCGTCTGCGTCTGCACCGAGTAGGGCTGCAGCACGATCGAGCGCTCGAGCCCGCCATTCAAGGAATTGGCGCCGAAGCCGGCCCCTAGCGAGGCATTGGCGCTAAGGCCGACATAGGTGCCGGCAAGTGCTCCCTTGGGCACGCCATTCTGCAGCGAGAAGACCAGCCACGTAAGCTCACCTCCCGTCGTCTCGCCCAGCTCCAGCCCGAACTCCTGGATGGAGCCGGAATAGGCATCAACCGGACCGCCGTTGTCCGGTGTGAAAGTGCAGCCGAGTTCCTGCTTCTGCGTGATGATCAGGCCAATGCCTGCGGAGATATCGCAGGTCAGCACACCGAATCGAACCGCTTCGCTTGCTGCCGCAGGCAACGGCATTGCCGCAGTCACCACCAGCAAGGTGGCAGCCATCATGTTTCGTGTGGTCATCATGGAGTTTCCCTTCTTCATCTAATCAAGTTTGAATGCGGCCATGCGCCAGCCCGAGGGCTATTCCACGGCCATCTGGTTCGTCGTTTTCGGCTTGTGGACGACATACTTCTCGCGGCTGTTGTAGGCGATCGGCACCGCACCGCGCTTCTTCAAGGCAATGCGCTTGAGATAGTTGTCCATCTTGTGATCCTGAAGATCGGCATATCCCTCCGTTCGCCAGAATTCGCCGAGTGTAAGTCGAGTTGCATCATGGCTGGGAAGGTAAACATAGCGCGGTCCCTCCAGCAGAATGATCTCGGGACCAACGTGTTCGTACGGTCCATAAACCCTGTCCAGTCTGGTCGCGGGCGGCACCATGGGTATGATGTCATTTTCATCCACGACCCGCGTCAATGGCAGGTAGCCAAGCTTGCCCACGCCCTTGGCCGTGGTGAAGCGTGGCTGCCCGAAGGTCACAATACGCAAGACCTTGTGGCCGTCCTCGATGGCGTAGATGCCAAGCAAAGCGGCGACTGCACCACCGAGTGAATGGCCGGTGATGTAAGTCGTATAGCCGGGCTTCAGGTAAGGCTGCAGGTCGGCATAGATGACTCGCGCGGCGTCATCGAATCCGGAATGCACGGGAATTGCCGCACGCCCGTCCTCGCGAACCTTGGCTGCCACATCCTCTTTCAGGTTGCGATGATTTGCCGTGCCACGCACGACGATGAACTGGGTCTTCGCTTTGTCATCGCGTTCGACAAAGTAGCGGACTTCGGTGTTTCCGGGTGTCGCAATCCTCACCGTATTCGGATAGGCCGCGCGGATGGCCTGTTCCGTCCCGTAAGCTGCCTTTGATCGAAGGGCGTAGGTCTCGAGACTCACGAAATCGATCTGCTCCTCATTCACCTCCGCGCCGAGCGTGTTCAGCTCCTGCTTCGAGATCGAAGCGCAGCCAGAGAGAACCACGAGGCACGCGAGCGCAAGCACCAGGTGGCTTGCCCACCCCTTGGGAGCGGGCACTGCGGCTGTGACGGTCATCGAAGTGAGCAGCCAGGTCTTGATCAGCGTGCATCCATTGTGAAGAGGTTGACCCATCCGTTCTGCAGAAGCTTGTCGCGCGAGACGGGGTCGAGGGCGATGTTCTCGGTGCCACCCTGCGGCAGTTCGAGGACGGCTTCGCTGGCCCCGCCCTGGTTGTCGGC
>JBGSNJ010000496.1:0-3273 GCA_041739715.1 Aestuariivirga sp. | reverse complement strand
ATCTGCCGTCCGGTGAGGCCGACCTTCTTCGCGATCGCCTCATCGATAACGCCGTCGACAGTCTTGGCGCGCATGTAGGCGCGCATGGCCAGCATTCGTTCGAGGCCGGCGGCGACAGGCGCCTCGTCGCCCGCCGTCAGGAGGTTGGCCAGATAGCGCAGCGGGATGCGCAGCGACTTCACGTCGGGCATTTCGCCGTCGGTGCCCATCCGTCCGGCCTCCGCAGCGGCGGTGATCGGCGAGAGCGGCGGCACGTACCACACCATGGGCAAGGTGCGATATTCGGGGTGCAGCGGGAACGCGACACCCCACTCCATCGCCATCTTCCACACCGGCGACTTGCGTGCTGCGTCGAGCCAGGACTCGGGGATGCCCTGCTCGATCGCCTTGCGCGCGATTACCGGATCGTTGGGATCGAGAAAGACGTCGAGCTGGGCCTTGTAGAGGTCCTTGTCGTCGGGAGCCGAGGCTGCCGTCTCGATGCGGTCGGCGTCGTAGAGGATCACGCCGAGATACCGGATGCGGCCTACGCAGGTTTCCGAACAGACGGTGGGTTGGCCCGCTTCAATGCGCGGATAGCAGAAGATGCACTTCTCGCTCTTGCCGGAAGACCAGTTGAAGTAGATTTTCTTGTAAGGGCAGCCCGACACGCACATCCGCCAGCCACGGCACTTGTCCTGGTCGATGAGGACGATGCCGTCCTCCTCGCGCTTGTAGATCGCGCCGGAAGGACAGGCCGCGACGCAAGCCGGGTTGAGGCAGTGCTCGCACAGCCGCGGGAGGTACATCATGAAGGTGTTTTCGAACTGGCCGTAGATCTCCTTCTGGACGCCCTCGAAATTGTTGTCCGCGGAGCGCTTGGCGAACTCGCCGCCCAGGATCTCCTCCCAGTTCGGCCCCCACTCGATCTTCTCCATCCGCTGCCCGGTAATCAGCGAGCGGGGACGCGCCGTCGGGAAGGCCTCGAGCTCCGGGGCTTTCTGCAGGTGCTCGTAGTCGAAGGTAAAGGGCTCGTAGTAGTCGTCAATCTCGGGCAGATCGGGGTTGGCGAAGATGTTCGCGAGCACACGCCACTTGCCGCCGATGCGCGGTTCGATCTTGCCGCTTTTCTTGCGGACCCAGCCGCCTTTCCAGCGCTTCTGGTTCTCCCAATCCTTGGGATAACCGACACCGGGCTTGGTCTCGACATTATTGAACCACGCGTATTCCATCCCCTCGCGGTTGGTCCACACGTTCTTGCAGGTCACCGAGCAGGTGTGACAGCCGATGCACTTGTCGAGGTTGAGAACCATCGCGATCTGGGCGCGGATTTTCATGGGGCAGTTCCTTATTCGGCGGCCTGGACGGAGGGTGAGGGGCTCTTGCGCGGGCCCTCCAGCCAGTCGACTTCGGTGAGCTTGCGGACCACGACGAATTCGTCGCGGTTGGTGCCGATCGTGCCGTAGTAGTTGAAGCCGTAGGCGAGCTGTGCGTAGCCGCCGATCATGTGCGTCGGCTTCAGCACCGTGCGGGTGACCGAGTTGTGGATGCCGCCGCGTTGCCCAGTCATCTGCGAGCCGGGCACGTTCACGATCTTCTCCTGGGCGTGGTACATCATCACCATGCCCTCCTTGACGCGCTGGGAAACAACCGCGCGTGCGACGAGCGCACCGTTGGCGTTGTACGCTTCGATCCAGTCGTTATCGACGATGCCCGCCTTCCTTGCGTCCACCTCGCTCATCCACACGATGGGGCCGCCCCGCGAGAGGGTCAGCATGAGGAGGTTGTCGGTGTAGGTGGAGTGGATGCCCCACTTCTGGTGCGGCGTGATGAAGTTGAGAACGATCTCCTTCTCGCCGTTGGGCTTCATGCCCTGCACCGGCTTGATCGTGCGCAGGTCGACCGGGGGCCTGTAAACGCAGAAGCCCTCGCCGAAGGCCCGCATCCAGGCGTGATCCTGGTAGAGCTGCTGGCGCCCCGTGAGCGTGCGCCACGGGATCAACTCGTGGACATTCGTGTAGCCGGCGTTGTAGCAGACCTTTTCGCTCTCAAGTCCGGACCAGGTCGGCGCCGAGATAATCTTGCGCGGCTGCGCGACGACGTCCCGGAAGCGGATCTTCTCGTCTTCCTTGGGCAGCGCCAGATGTGCGTGCTCGCGGCCTGTCGTCTTCGACAGCGCCTCCCATGCCCTTACAGCCACCTCACCGTTGGTTTCGGGTGCGAGCATCAGCAGGACTTCGGCCGCGTCGATGTCGGAGTCGATGCGCGGCATACCCTTGGTCGGTCCCTCCTCGGTGACGACGCCGTTGAGGTGCCTGAGATGCTCGACCTCGTGCCCGGTCTTCCAGGCGATCCCCTTGATGCCGTTGCCCAGCTTGTCCATCAACGGGCCCAGCGCGGTGAACCGCTTGTAGAGGTTGGGATAGTCCCGTTCGACGACGGTCACTGCCGGCATCGTCTTGCCCGGTACGGGTTCGCACTCGCCGAGCGTCCAGTCCTTCGGATCGAAGGCCTGGGCCATCTCGCCGGGGCTGTCGTGCATGATCGGGGTCAGCACGACGTCCTTCTCGACGCCCAGCACCTCGGGTGCCACAGCCGAGAACGCCTTCGCGATCCCCTTGTAGATCTCCCAGTCTGAGCGCGCCTCCCAGCACGGGTCCACTGCGTTCGTCAGCGGGTGTATGAACGGGTGCATATCGGAGGTGTTGAGGTCGTTCTTTTCGTACCAGGTGGCGGTGGGCAGAACGATGTCGGAGTAGACGCAGGTCGTCGACATGCGGAAGTCGAGAGTGACCAGCAGGTCGAGCTTGCCGCGCGGCGCCTCGTCTCGCCAGCGCACCTCCTTGGGCTTCTCGCGGCCTTCCTCGCCGAGGTCCTTTCCGAGGACCCCGTGGCTGGTGCCGAGCAGGTGCTTGAGGAAATATTCGTGTCCCTTGCCGGAGGACCCGAGCAGGTTCGAGCGCCACACGAACATGTTGCGCGGGAAGTTCTGCGGGCTGTCGGGATCGGCCCAGGCGAAGGACAGATCGCCGGACTTCAGCGCGGAGGCCACGTAATCCTTCGGCTCCTGCCCCGCCGCTGCGGCCATGCCGGCCACGTCGAGCGGGTTCTGTACCAGCGTCGGATAGGCCGGAAGCCATCCCATCCGGATCGCGCGCATGTTGTAGTCGATAATCGCGCCGTCCCATGGCCCGGCCGGAGCGGTGGGCGACAGAATATCGGCGGCGTGCATCGTCTCATAGCGCCACTGGTCGGTGTGCGTGTAGAAGAACGATGTCGAGTTCTGCTGGCGCG
>JBGSNJ010000435.1:0-5370 GCA_041739715.1 Aestuariivirga sp. | reverse complement strand
GAAAATGAATGGCGGCGTGGCGATGCTCAAGGAACCTCGTCTGCTGGCGGCAATGCTGAAGGATGTGAAGCTGAAGTGTGATGTCATGGTCTGTCCGCCGGCCATCATAGCCCGCAGGGTCAAGTCGGTCCTGAAGGGGAGCCGGATCAGGCTAGGCGGTCAGGATTGCCATTGGGCGGCTTCGGGTGCCCATACGGGGGACATTTCAGCCGAAATGCTGCGGGAGGCGGGCGCCACGGCAGTGATCGTGGGCCACTCCGAGCGGCGAACCAATCATGGAGAGACGGACGAAATTGTTTCGAAGAAGGCGTCGGCAGCCCAGCGTGCCGGGCTCAAGGCCATCATCTGCATCGGTGAAACGCTCGATGAGCGCAAGGCCGGAAAGACACTGGAGGTACTCAGCCGGCAGATCCGGGGATCGATTCCATCAGGCTCCACTGCGGACTTCACCGTCATTGCCTACGAACCGGTGTGGGCGATCGGGACTGGCCTCACGCCGACAACGGCGGAAGTGGCTGAGGCTCATGCGCATATCAGGAAGGAATTGGAGAGCGTAGTGGGCCAGGAGGCCGCGGCCACGCGGATCCTTTATGGTGGCTCGGTCAAGGGTTCCAACGCCGCGGAACTCATGGGGACGCCCAACGTCAACGGGGCGCTCGTGGGGGGCGCCAGCCTCAAGGCAGCGGATTTCCTCGGCATCATAAAGGTTTATGCATGAGTGCCGAACTCCCGACGCTCACCAAGCGCAGACTCCAGGCTCAGGTCATCGGACCGATCTTTGCGGAGATGGTCGCCCAACTCGGCGAGGAGAAGGCGGCTCAGATACTGGATGCGGCAATCCGCAAGGCAGCGATTGCCGAAGGCAAGGAGTTTGCAAGGAAGGCGCCGGGAGGCAAGACGTCGATGGCGGACTTCATCAAGCTCTATGAACTGTGGACGGCAGATGGTGCGCTCGAAATGAAGGTTCTCGCTGCAACCGACGACGTCTTCGACTTCGATATCACGCGTTGCCGCTATGCCGAAACCTACAAGGACATGGGGCTCGGCAAGATCGGTCACCTGCTGTCCTGTAACCGGGATGGCACTTTCTGCCAGGGTTATGATCCGAACATCACGCTTGAGCGCAAGCAGACCATCATGGAAGGCGCCACCTGCTGCACCTTTCGCTACCGCTATCGGGCCTCACGAACCTGAGCGGGGCGCGACGCTGGCCACGATAACGCAGGCATGCCCGGCCAAATCCGCAACTTCGCCCGGTTCCAGCAGAATACCGGAGCCTCTGGAGAGGCTGGCACCACGGGTATCCACGGAGCCATCAAGCGTATAGACGAACCTCCATGCCTGCAGGTCGGAACTCCGAAATTCACCAGAGAACCGATGAGATTCCAGTGATGATTTGTACAAATCGCGACGCGCGATGAGATTGAAGTCCCGGCACGCTCCTGATCGCAAGTGGCCGACGATATGCCAATCGCCTGAAAAGCTTCGAGGCGCTAGATCGGGCAGCACGGCGATTTCCCCCTCCGGGCAACCCCTCAGATCGAACCCGTCGCCTTCAATGCAAACGATGTGGCGGTCGTAACCTTCAAAGCGGGAGAAAGGACCGTTGCTGGCAACTGTCGCGATGCTCACGCGCCAGTCGAAACCTTCGGGGGCCGATCCAGCCACAAATAGCTCCGTTGTCGTTCCACCACCATTCTTCCATGGCACGACCCGATAGTCGGACGCTCCAAGAAGCTTCATAGCTGATGGGGTTCGACGCCCACCGGTTCGGCGTGGGCGATCACGCGCCGGACGTCTGGAAAGGCCGCCTGAAGCTTCGCCTCGATGCGGTCGATGCTCGCATGGACATGGTCGATCGTGTCGTTGCCGTCGAAGCGGCAGTGATAATGGACGAATAGCCCATGTTCGTTCTGGCGGACGCGGATACTGTGGAGGTCACTGAGGCGCGTCTCGCCCTTGGCGTGCCTGGCCAGGGCCGTTCGGATTGCCTGACTTGTCGCGGCGTCGGCATCTTCGCCGGCCAGAAGATGCTCGGGCTGTGGTTCGATGTGACTTTCAACCTCGATGTCGGGCCCCAATTCCTTGCGGATGGCCGCCTCGAGCCGGGTCGCGATTTCATGCGCCGCCTCGAGCGTGGTGGCGCCATCGACTTCCAGATCGAAACTCACCGCCAGTTTCCCGCCGATCTGCTGAACCGTCAGGTGATGAATGGCCAGATTGCGGCGCGCGGCCAGCAACATCACCTTTTCGAAGACCGTTTCGTTGTCGAGAGGAACCGGGTTTGCCGTCACCGTTATGTCGGCATTTCGGAACTTTCCCTGCACGGCCGCGCGGATTGCCTCCTTCGCTTGCACGATCTCGTCGATTGGCATCGTGCGCGGCACCTCGACGACGATGCTCGTGAACAGCGTAGGCCCGGCAGGCCGAAGGCGAATGCGCTTCACCTCAAGAATGCCGTCCACGCCGCCGATCGCCTGGCGCACAATCTCGGTGGCGCCTTCTGGGGCGGTGTCGAGTAGGGTGTTCAGGGTGCGCCGGCCGAGGCGCCAGCCGGCCAGCGCGATGAACACGGAAACGATCAACGCCGCGATCGAGTCGGCGGCCGGTATGCCGTACCAGACGGCCGCGAGCCCGGCCAGCACGACCAGCGAACTCCACATGTCGGACGTGAAGTGCAGGGCATCCGCCTCCAGGGCTTCGCTTGACGTCTTCCGGGCAACCCGGTTCAGCGCCTTTGCACGATTGTAGTCGATGATGATCGAGCCTGCGATGATGGCAACCGCCCACCAGGTGATTTCCACGTGGGAATGCCCGGACATCAGCCGGGTGATGGCTTCCCAGACGATCCAGGCCGTGGTTGCGAATAGAAGCCCGGTCTCGATGAGCGCTGCGATACTCTCGATCTTCGCATGGCCGTAGTGGTGCTCCTCGTCAGGCGGCTGGTCGGACCAGCGGATGGCAAACCACGTTATGATGGTGGCACCGAAATCGATCACGCTGTGGATCGCCTCGGACAGGATGCCCAAGGAGCCGGTGAACAGGGCGGCCAGCAGCTTCGAGCCGGCGAGTAACGCGCTGGCAAGCATCGAGTAGAGGGCAACTTGCTGCTTCTCGGACACCGACATGCTAGCTCTCTAGGCATTGAGGATGGCAATGGCAAGCCATGAGGACCTCGCATGACAGGGCAGGGGGATGAACCTCTTGCGGCAGCGTGGAGAAGCGTGTTGGCCTATCCGCTGCAACCATGGCGTCCGAATCTTCGCTTCCCGCCGTCCCGATTCCACGCAAGGCCGGGGCCTATACCTTTGCCGCGATCTTTGCGGTGGAGTCTCTGGCGCGCGCCCTGAACTCGACCGTCGTCTCGCTGCAGGCCTACGACATTCTCGGCACGAGCCAGAAAGTCAGCGTCCTCTCTTCCACGATGTCGTTGATCGTGCTTATCACCACGCTGCTCCTGCCGCAGGTCCTGGGAAGTCTGCGGCGACGCTGGGCCTATACGCTGGGCGTCGTGCTCCTGATGCTCGCCAGTTTTGCGCTCGCAACGCACGTGCTTCTCGGGCAGGCAGCCGGCATGTGGCTGCGGAACACCGGCGCCGCGGTCATGAACATCACGCTATCGCTTTACATCCTGGATCATATCAAGCGGACCGAGTTGGCCCGATCGGAGCCCTTGCGCCTTAGTCTCTCGACATTCTCCTGGATGATCGGTCCGGCGCTGGGCGTCTGGCTCTACGTCGGCTTTGGACCCTGGGGGCCCCAGTTGGCTGTGATCGCAACCACGCTGACACTGCTGGCACTCTTCTGGTACCTGCGCCTGCATGACCACAGCGGGGTCATGCCCCAGGGCAATCTCCAGAAATTCAACCCGCTTCGCAACGTCAAGCGGTTCATCGATCAGCCGCGCCTGCGGCTGGCCTGGGCCATCGCCTTTGGCCGCTCCTGTTTCTGGACCACTTTCTTCATCTACGGGCCACTGATGGTCGTTGAAAGCGGCCTGCCGAAGAATGTCGGCGGGGTCATGATCTCGGCCAGCCAGGCCGTGCTGCTTTCGGCATGGTTCTCCGGGAAGCTGGCCCGGCAATACGGCGTCCGAAGTGTCATTGCTGCCTCCTTTGCCCTTGCGAGCGTTGCCTCGGTTGCCGCAGGCATTGCAGGGACGAGCGCGCCCTATGTCGCCATCGGCTTCCTGCTTCTGGGGTCGCTCGCCGCGTCATGGCTCGACGGTGTCGGGGGCATTCCCTTTCTCCGCGCCGTCCGCCACCGCGAACGTCAGCAGATGACCGCAGTCTACCGGTCCTACATCGATTTCTCCGAACTGATCCCTTCGTTCATCTTCGCCTTCGTGCTGCTGTGGATGCCGATCGGGACCGTCTTCATCATTCTTGGCTTTGCGCTCGCCGGACTGGGCATCCTGTCCTGGCGGCACCTGCCGCGCTCGCTCTGATCCGCCGGAGACAGACTTGACGCTCGCGGGTGACTATGGGCTAGGTTTTCTTCCTGTCAGGAGGAGTTTGGAAAATGCCCCAGAAAATCACGATCGGCCACAAGCAGCTCATGGCTGAGGCTGAATCGGAAGTCGGACACGTAACAGTCGAACAGGCGAAAACCATGTTGGGGCGCGACGACGTGGTCGTCGTCGACATCCGCGATGTCCGTGAACTGCAGCGTGATGGCAGGATCCCGGGCTCTTTCCATGCGCCGCGCGGCATGCTGGAGTTCTGGGTCGACCCCGAGAGCCCATACTTCAAGCCTGTCTTCGGGGACGACAAGACGTTTATCGTCCACTGTGCCAGCGGCTGGCGTTCGCTTCTGGCCACGCAGATCCTGCAGCGCATGGGGCTGAAGCCGGTGCTGAATCTGAAGGGGGGCTTCGGCGCCTGGAAAGATGCGGGCGGTGCCGTTGAGCAGGTAGAGAAACCATGACCAAGTTGCATCTTGTCATAGGCAACAAGAACTATTCGTCATGGTCGCTCCGACCCTGGATCGCCATGGAAATGACCGGCACTCCGTTCGAGGAGACCCTCATCCCCCTCGACCTGCCCGATACCGCGCGGCTGATCGCGGAGCACTCCGCCGCCGGTCGCGTCCCTGTCCTGAGGCATGGCGCACTGGTCATCTGGGAGTCGCTTGCGATCCTCGAGTATCTGGCCGAGACCTTCCCAGACAAGGGCCTGTGGCCCGAGGATACGGAGGCACGCGCCTTTGCCCGGTCAGTGTCCAACGAGATGCATGCCGGTTTCGCCGCCCTGCGCAATGCCTGCCCGATGAACCTGCGCCGGCCGAGGCGAAAGGTTCCGATGAGCGATGCCGTGCTGCGTGACGTGGCGCGCATCGAGGACATCTGGCGCGTGTGCCGGAGTCGCTTTG
>JBGSNJ010000469.1:0-5538 GCA_041739715.1 Aestuariivirga sp. | reverse complement strand
CAGCTGCGAGCGCTGCCGCAAGACCGGCGGGGCCTGACCCCACCACCAGCACGTCGCAGAAGCCATGGCGGGTGTCGTAGCGGTCCGGATCCGGCAAGGCGGTCGCGCGTCCAAGTCCCGCCGCCTTGCGGATGAAGGGCTCGTAGAACATCCAGGCGCCCTTGGTCGGGCCCATGAAGGTCTTGTAGTAGAATCCAGACTGGAAGAGCGGCGCCAATGCCGAGTTCACCGCCAAGAGATCGAAGTCCGGCGACGGCCAGGCGTTCTGGCTACGTGCGACGAGGCCATCGACCAGATCGGTCAGCGTGGCCGCGACATTTGGTTCGCTGCGCCCGCCCTCGCCCAGCATGAAGAGCGCGTTGGGCTCTTCGATACCAGCCGAGAGAATGCCGCGCGGCCGGTGATACTTGAAGCTCCGTCCGATGACGATGCGGTCATTGGCCAGCAGCGCCGCGGCAAGCGTATCGCCGGCAAAGCCCATGAGCGGCTTTCCGTCGAAGCGCGCCGTGACCGGTTTTGCACGGTCGATGCGGCCACCCTGGGCGAGACGCCGGAACGCCGTCATGCCGGGCCTCCGATCTCGTTGGTGGCGGTGTTGCGGTTCAGCCTGAACCAGCGGCGGCAGCCCAGGACATGCTGCCAGTATTCCGTGTGCGGACCTTTGGGATTGTCGAAGAGGAAGTAGTAATCGTGCCACGCCTTGGGATCGTCCGCGCCATGTGCAGGCCGCGTTTTCGAGGCATCGCCGCCGTAACGGAATTCCGAATGGTCGCGATTGCCGCAATAGGGGCACGGGATCATCATTGCTTGTAGGTCCAGTTGCCGATTCCGTAGTCGTCGCGTTCGCCGCCCTTCTCGAAGCGGTCGAGGGAGTAGCAGCGGTTCAGCTCATGCTCTTCGTCATGGGCCATGGTATGCGCGAAGGTCCAGCCCGAGGCCGGCGTGGCCTTGAAGCCCTGGTAGCACCAGCCACCGTTGAGATAGAGGTTCTTCACCGGCGTGCGGCAGATGAAGGGACTGCCGTCGGGCGTCATGTCCTGGATGCCGCCCCAGTGACGCAGCAGGCGCAGGCGCGAGATGAAGGGCATCAGCGACACGGCGCATTCGGCCACCGTCCGGATCTTCGGGAACTGGCCGCGCTGGGTATAGGTGTTGAAGCCATCGATATGGCCGCCAAAGACGAGCCCGCCCTTGTCCGACTGCGACAGATAGAAGAGCTCCGCGCCCCAGGACACGACATGGTCCACGATCGGCTTGACCGGCTCGGTCACGAAGGCCTGCAGGATGTGGCTCTCCACCGGTAGCCTGAGGCCGGCCATGCGGGCCACATGGGAGGTGTGACCCGCCACTGCGATACCGATCTTGTCCGCCGCGATGCGGCCGCGAGTCGTCTCCACGCCGATGGCCTGGCCGTTCTCGATCACAAAGCCCGTCACCTCGCAGTTCTCGATGATGTGGACGCCGCGCTGCGAGGCGGCCCGCGCATAGCCCCAGGCCACGGCATCGTGCCGCACCGTACCGGCGCGGCGCTGCAGGATACCGCCCCAGATGGGCCAGCGCGCGTCCTTCGAAAAATCGAGATAGGGCAGCAGCTTCATCACCTCGCCGCGGTCGAGCAGCTCGGCATCAATCCCGTTCAGCCGCATGATGTTGCCGCGCCGCGCGAAGGTGTCGAGCTGTCCGGGGCTGACCGCCAGCACGATCTGGCCGCGCTGCGAGACCATGCAGTTGAAGTTCAGGTCGTGCGACAGGCCCTCCCACAGCTTCAGCGAATGCTCGAAGAACTGCGTGTTTCCGTCGATCACGTAGTTCGAGCGGATCAGCGTGGTGTTGCGGCCGACATTGCCCGAACCGATGTAGCTGCGCTCGAGCACGGCGACGTTGGTGAGGCCGTGGTTCCTGGCGAGGTAGTAGGCTGTGGCGAGCCCGTGGCCGCCGCCGCCGATGATGACGGCGTCATAGGTCGTCCTCGGCTCGGGCGAGGCCCAGGCGCGCGGCCAGGGCAGATCCGGCTGCAGGGCGTGGCGGGCAAGGGCAAGGGCGGAATAACGGTCTGACACAAGGGTTTGCTAACAGGTTTCCGCACGGTCCGGCAAGGTGCGGAAATTTCACGCCCTGCGGCGCTCTGCCCATTCCGTCATGACAAAGGCGGCAAGACCGAGGATGGAGAACCCGGCAGCAAGCACGATCACCGTTCCATCATACTGCTGGCCGATCAGCGTACCGGTCACAATGGCAATCAGCGACGACATGGATCCAGAGATCGCCGCCGCCATGCCGGCGATGCGGCCCATGGGCTCCAAGGCCATGGCATTGTAGTTGCCGAACAGGATGCCGCTGCAGAAGAAGTTCAGGAACAGATAGAGCGCGAGGATCCACAGCGGCGGGTGGCCGTCCATCAGAAGGCCTGCGGCAAGAAAGAACAGAGACAAGACGATGAAGCCGCGCAGCGCCCATTTCGACAGCTTGCGCATGCCGTAACGCATCACCAGCCGCGCATTCAGCAGCATGGCGATGGCGATCCCGGTGGCGAAGACGCCGAACCAGACGGCAAAATAGGCGCCCTGGTTGTACTGCTCGGCAAAGAGCTGCTGTGAGGTTCCGAGATAGCAGATGAAGCTGCCGAAGATGCACCCAACCGCGATCGTGTAGCCAATGGTGACGGGATTGCGGAAAACCTCGCCGGCTGCGGCCGCGAGCGCCCTGGGCGATAGCGGAGACCGCCGGTTGCGCGGCAGGGTTTCGGGTTGACGCAGCCAGAGCCAGACGCCCGCGATGACGCCCATGACAAGGAATCCGAGGAAGATGACTCGCCAGCTGGCGAAGAAGAGTACCAGCTGGCCCACCGACGGCGCAAGAATGGGCACCAGCATGAAGACCGTCATGACGAAGGACATGACCCGCGCCATGCCGGCGCCGGCACTGCCGTCGCGCACCATGGCGATCGAGACGATGCGGGGTGCGGCGGCGCCGAAACCCTGGACAAAGCGGCCCAGCAGCATGACTTCGAAGCTTTGTGCTGCGAGGCACATGAGCGAGCCGACCGCGTAGAGCGCGAGGCCCGCGTAGATCGCCGGCTTGCGGCCGATGGAGTCGGACAATGGTCCATAGACCAGCGTCCCGATGGTCATGCCGCCAAAGAAGCTGGTGATGATGAATTGCCGGCTGTTGGGATCGGTGGCGCCGAGCTCTGCCGCAATGGTGCCGATGGCCGGCAGCATGGTGTCGATCGACATCGCCACCATGGCGTTGAGCAGCGCCACAAGCAGGATGAACTCGATGTTGCTTTGACTCTTCCCGGTCATGTTACGTAGTTCAGAATCCTGAGGATGTCGAAATAGTCGTCGGTTTCGTAACGAATAGTCCTGTCGCCGGCGTGCCGTGCGCCCGGGTACCAGCTGTGACGATAGGCGAGGACCGGATTGCCGTAGGTGATTTCAAGAACCGAATGCGCCGGAACGGGCAGGAGGCAGGCCCTGAGGTCGCCCCTGAGCGCCGCTTCCGCACCGGTCCGGATCGCCTTGCAGGCGGCGGCGGGCGTCATCGAGACGGTCGACTGTCCCCGCCCCTGCTTTACCGCGCAGCGGCCGATGGCCGGGTTGACCTCGGCCACATGATCCATAAGGCCGCGGTCGCCGGAGACGAAAACCGTCGGCACACCCAGCATTGACGACGCCAGCGCGTGGACCGAGAACTCCGACGCCCGCCGGCCATTGAGTCGGATCTCGACCGCATCGCTGGACAGCGTGTGCGCCAGGCTATTCGCCTCGGAGCCTGCGGCATCATGATAGCCGATCATCATGACCGCATCGTAACTCGCATCGAGCTCCTGCACCATGCACAGCGGATGACCCGCCCAGGCGCGGATCAGCGTCACGTCTTCCGGCAGCATCGCGGTGATCAGGTTGCGCCCGGTCTCATGTGCATCCTTGACCCAGATCGCGGTGGCGCCGGCCGCGCGCGCGCCATCGATGGCGGCAAGACACTCCCGCGTCATCTGCTCGCGGAACTCCGGATAGTCGGCATGGGCCTTGTTGGCCTCGTCCCAGTGGGTGATGCCGGCGCAGCCTTCGATGTCGACGCTGATGTAGACTTTCATGATCCTGATCCTCCGCGGCCTCCATAGACGGACTTGCCCACCCCGGCGAGATCGCTAGAAGATGGCTGCCATGCGCATAGATGTACCCAGCCGCTCCGTCAGGCTCGATCCCTGCGATCCCGCATTCTTCAACGATCCCAATCCCTACTATCACGAAATCCGCAGCCGGGTTCCGGTGTTCCGCTGGGAGGAGTATGGCCACTGGTGTTTCGCACGCTACGAGGATGTGAATGCGCTGCTGCGCGACCGTCGCTTCGGGCGCCAGATCCTCCATGTGGCCAGCCGCGAGGAACTGGGCTGGTCCGCGACGCCGGATCACCTGAGACCCTTCTATGCCTTCGAGCAGCACTCGCTGCTTGAGCTGGAGCCGCCGGTGCACACACGTCTGCGCAGCCTCGTGAACCGCTCTTTCCTGTCCCGCCAGGTGGAGCGATTGCGACCTACAATCAACAGTCTTTCCAATGGCTTGATCGATCGTCTTGAGGAACGGCGTGAAGCCGATCTGCTGGAGTCCTACGCGACGCCAATCCCGGTCCTCGTGATCTGTGACCTGCTGGGCGTGCCTGGTGACATGGCACGGCAGCTCCTGTCCTGGTCACATGACATGGTCGCCATGTACCAGGCCCGCCGCGACCGTGCGGTCGAGGATGCGGCGGTCCGGGCCATCATTGCCTTCAGCGATTTCATGCGACGCTACATCGCCGAGCGTCGCAAGTCGCCGCGCGACGATCTGCTGTCCGAACTGATCCGCGCCGAGGAAGAAGGCCGCAAGCTCAACGAAGACGAGCTTGTCACCACCGCCATCCTGCTGCTCAATGCCGGACACGAGGCAACCGTCCATGCCATCGGCAATGCAGCGAAGGCCTTCCTCGAGCTGGGCCTCCGCGACGGCATCGGCGAGGGCCACGTGGAGGAGGCGCTGCGCTACGATGCGCCACTGCATCTCTTCACCCGTTATGCGCTGGAGGACCTCGATTATGCAGGGCTCCGCCTGAAGAAGGGCGAGGTGGTGGGCCTGTTGCTGGGCGCAGCCAACCGCGATCCGGCCCGCTTTCGCGACCCCGACCGCTTCGATCCCTGCCGCGATCCCAATCCCCAGGTCAGCTTCGGGGCCGGCATCCACTTCTGCATCGGCGCACCCCTCGCACGGCTAGAGATGCAGATCGCCCTGCCCCTCCTGTTCAAGCGCCTGCCCCGGCTGGCCCTGGCCGAAACGCCGCCCTACCGCAATGCCTATCATTTCCACGGCCTGGAGCGCCTGATGGTGACCTACTGAGGCGTCGTTTCCGGACCATCGGCTGACGTTTCCTCTCGAACGCGAAGGGCCTGTTGAGCGTAAACCGAGGTACGTGAAACTTTCTCAACAGGCGCCTCCATGACCGACGTCCAGCCCGCATCCGCTCCTTCCGGCCGCCGTGCCCGCGGCGGCGCCGATGCCC
>JBGSNJ010000442.1:0-4952 GCA_041739715.1 Aestuariivirga sp. | reverse complement strand
CACCACGCCCGGCCATGCCACGGGGCGGCCGCGACGGCACCGGCCAGCGCATCGAACCCAAACTCACCCGCGACGACCGCCGTCCGATCCTCGATCCCGATCCGGAGGTCGAGACCGGCATGGAGGAGGAAGGCTACGGCGAGGCCGAAGACGATATCGAGGAAATCGAAGAGGAGGACGAAGAGGAAGCGGCCCCTCGCGTCAACCGCAATGCCAAGCCCATCAAGCAGGGCAAGAGGATCAAGAAGGACACGCAGCCGGGCTTCCGTTTCGGCGGCTCCAACGGGTTCGAACTGCCGCCACTGACGCTGCTGGCCGAGCCCAAGCGACTGGCCAAGACGCCGGAACTCTCGGACGAGGCATTGGAACAGAACGCCCGCATGCTCGAAGGCGTGCTCGAGGACTTCGGCGTCAAAGGCCAGATCATCAAGGTTCGCCCCGGTCCGGTGGTTACCCTCTACGAACTCGAACCCGCGCCCGGCATCAAGTCCTCGCGCGTCATCAGCCTGGCCGACGACATCGCCCGCTCGATGAGCGCGATCTCGGCCCGCGTTGCCGTCGTTCCCGGGCGCAATGCCATCGGCATCGAACTGCCGAATGCCAAGCGCGAGACCGTCTACCTGCGCGAACTGCTCGCCTCCGAAGCCTATGAGAAGACCAGCCTCAATCTGGCCCTCGCACTCGGCAAGAACATCGGCGGGGAACCGATCTTCGCCGACCTCGCCCGCATGCCCCACGTTCTGATCGCCGGCACCACCGGCTCGGGCAAGTCGGTGGGCATCAACACCATGATCCTGTCGCTGCTCTATCGCCTGCCGCCCGAGCGCTGCAAGCTGATCATGATCGATCCCAAGATGCTCGAGCTCTCCGTCTACGAGGGCATTCCCCATCTCCTGTCGCCGGTGGTCACCGATCCGCGCAAGGCGGTGGTGGCGCTGAAATGGGCAGTGCGCGAGATGGAAGAGCGCTATCGCAAGATGTCGAAGCTCGGCGTGCGCAATATCGATGGCTACAATGCCCGCATGAAGCAGGCCGAGGCCAAGGGCGAGAAGCTGGCACGCACCGTGCAGACCGGCTTCGATGCCGACACCGGCGAGCCGATCTTCGAGCGCGAGGAGATGGATCACGCGCCGATGCCCTACATCGTCGTCATCATCGACGAGATGGCCGACCTGATGATGGTTGCCGGCAAGGACATCGAAGGCGCCGTGCAGCGCCTCGCCCAGATGGCCCGCGCCGCCGGCATCCATGTGGTGATGGCCACCCAGCGTCCCTCGGTCGACGTCATCACCGGCACCATCAAGGCGAACTTCCCCACCCGCATGTCCTTCCAGGTGACGTCCAAGATCGACAGCCGCACCATTCTCGGCGAACAGGGCGCCGAGCAGCTGCTCGGCCAGGGCGACATGCTCTACATGGCGGGCGGCGGACGCATCTCGCGCCTGCATGCGCCCTTCGTCGCGGACGACGAGGTCGAGAAGATCGTCAGCTACCTCAAGGCCCAGGGTGCGCCGGAATATGTCGAAGCCGTCACCGAGGAGACCGACGACGACAGCTTCGGCGAACCGGGTGCCGCCGAGGCCATGGGCGGCGGTTCGGGCGACGACCTCTATGATCAGGCCGTGGCCGTCGTGCTGCGCGACAAGAAAGTCTCGACCAGCTATATTCAGCGCCGGCTGCAGGTGGGTTACAACAAGGCCGCCAGCCTGATCGAGCGCATGGAAAAGGAAGGCCTGATCTCCGCCGCCAATGCCACCGGCAAGCGCGAGATTCTGGTGCCAGGCGACAGTGCCAGGGCGTGAGGAGTGACCGCCTCAAAATCGGCGCGTTCTTGCCGATAAGGCTGCTAACACCGCGACGCCGGAGCCCCCGAGGTCCGGCCCCGACCGAGAAAGGGACAGGATGAACAGTTTCACCGTTTTGAGCCGCCGCGCCGTTCTGGGCCTCGGACTTTCCGCCCTTGTGGCAGGACCCGCCTGGGCCGCAAAGCCGATCAAGGTGACCGCCGAGCAGGCTGAAGCCATCGACGCCATCTCGGCCTATCTCAACAGCTTCAAGACGATGCAGGGCGAGTTCACCCAGATCAGCCCGAAGGGCAATGTCTCGCGCGGCGTCTTCTACATTTCGAAGCCCGGCAAGATGCGCTTCGAGTATGCCCCGCCCAATCCCTTTCTCATCGTCGCCGATGGCCGCTGGCTGACCATCAAGAACCGCGCCAAGGAGAAGGGCGACCAGTTTCCCCTCTCTCAGACGCCGCTCAAGCTTGTGCTGTCCAACAAGGTCGACCTGCGCAAGGAAACCCAGGTTCTCGAATTCGAGGATCAGGGCGGCATAACCTCCGTAACCCTGGAAGAAAGGGGCGGCAGCCTGGGCGGCAACCTGACCCTCGTCTACGACCGCACCCGCAACGCCCTGCAGCAATGGGTCGTCACCGACGCCAAGGGCCGCCGCACCACGGTCTCGCTGGAAAACGTGGTGTCCGGCGTGAAGACCGACCCCGCCCTTTTCGTGGTCAAGATCAAGCGCAAGGACGACAAGGGCAACAAGAACTGATAAGTCTGCGGCGGCTCTTGCGCCCGGCGTGGCTGCTCAGCTAGTTCTGCTGGCATGAGCCTCAAGATCGTTACCTGGAACATCAACTCGGTGCGGTTGCGCATCGGACTCGTCACCAGGCTTCTCGACATGTGGAAGCCGGACGTGCTGTGCCTGCAGGAAACCAAGTGCCCGCAGGGCCAGTTTCCCTCCGCACCGCTGCGGGAGATGGGTTACCACCACATCGCCGAATCCGGGCAGAAGGGCTATCACGGTGTGGCCATCATTTCGCGCCTGCCCTTCGTCAGCGAGGATGTGCGGCGCTTTTGCGCAAAGGACGACTGCCGCCACATCGCCGTGGCGGTCGCGACCCGGCAGAAGCCGGTGACCATCCATAACTTCTATGTACCGGCCGGCGGCGACGAACCCGATCCGGCAATCAACGAGAAGTTTGCCCACAAGCTGCAATTCCTCGACGAGATGGAGAAGTGGTTCAAGAAGGGCTCGGTGCCGAAGGATCATGAAGGGGTCGTCGTCGGCGATCTCAACATCGCCCCGCTCGAGCACGACGTCTGGTCGCACAAGGACCTGCTCAAGGTGGTCAGCCACACGCCGATCGAAACCGCCGGACTCAATCGCGTGCAGGCGGCGGGAAGATGGGTGGACGTCATGCGCCAGCACGTGCCGGCCGACAAGAAACTCTACACATGGTGGAGTTACCGGGCGAAGGATTGGGAGGCTGCCGATCGCGGCCGCCGGCTCGACCATATCTGGACGACATCGGGCCTGGCTCCCGCCTGCAAGGAACTCAGGATCCTGAAGGAAGCCCGTGGCTGGACCCAGAGTTCCGACCACGTGCCGGTCATGGCGCGGTTTGCGCTGTGAGTCAGCTCGACCGCAGTCCGCGGAACCCCCGCGCCTGATCGAAGGCCGGGCGCAGGCCGGACAGATCGGCAATCGCACCATCGAGTTTCCGGGCCAGCGCGGCAAAGACGGTCGCGCCGAATTCGGGATACTCGCTGGCCAGCCGCATGAAGAGGCTGCGGTCGATGCGGGATGCCTGCAAGGGCTCGCTGGCCCTCGCCGTGATGTTGCTGGGAAGGTCCGCAATCATCGCAACTTCGCCCAGCATGGCCCCCGGACCGGCCGAACCGATCGGCGCGTCGCCCGACAGGAGTTCGGCCCGTCCGCTGAGCACCAGAAAAGCCGCGGAACTCTTGATACCCTGCTTCAGGAGCATCTCTCCGACGGCAAAGGGATGACGCTGTGCCGAGAAGGCCAGCAGCTGAAGGTGAACAGGGTCGCAACCCGAGAAGATCGGGATGCTGCGAAATGTCTCGACGTCGGCGCGCACGCTCATGCGGCACCCCGTTCAATCTCAGGACAAGGCGGTGCAGCGCACCGTGACACGTCAGCGAATCCCCTCAGAACCCCGGGGACATAAGAAGCGCAAGGCAGGCAAAGATCAAGGGACGAGCTTGTAGCCCCCGCCTTCCGTCACCAGGATTTCGGCATGCGAGGGATCGCGCTCGATCTTCTGGCGCAGCCGGTAGACGTGGGTTTCCAGCGTGTGGGTGGTGACACCCGCATTGTAGCCCCAGACGTCATGCAGCAGCACATCGCGGCTGACGACCTGCTCGCCGGCCCGCAGCAGGAACTTGATGATGGCCGATTCCTTCTCGGTCAGCCGGATCTTGGCGTTGTCCGGCCGCAGCAGCAGCTTGGCCGCCGGCTTGAAGGTATAGGGACCCACCTTGAAGATGGCATCCTCGCTCTGCTCGTGCTGGCGCAGGTGGGCGCGGATGCGGGCCAGCAGCACACCGAAGCGGAAGGGCTTGGTGACATAGTCGTTGGCACCCGAGTCAAGCCCGAGGATCGTGTCCGAATCGGACGCCTGGCCGGTCAGCATGATGACCGGCCCCTTGTAGCCGTTGCGGCGGATGATCTTGCAGGCCTCGCGCCCGTCCATGTCCGGCAGATCGACGTCGAGGATCACCAGATCAGCATGATCAGCCTTGACCGCCTTCACGCCGGCGGTTGCATTGGCATGGTCGGCGACGACGAACTCGTCATGCAGCGAGAATTGCTCCTTCAGCGTATCGCGCAGCATGTCGTCGTCGTCGATGATGATGATCTTCTTGGTGCTTCCCATGAGCCTTTTCCGGTGACCTTCGCTGCTGCCCAATGTTAGGTTGACACTTGTCTTTTTCAAAACATTTCCGCAACACAAGAAGCCGTGACGAAAATCATCACGCATATTCACGCCCGCGGCATCAGTCTCCGCGCCACACGGGGCCTGCTTCAGCTGGGTGGCCTGTCGGTCCCCTGCTCTTTCGGCCGCGCAGGGCGCAGGCACCTGAAGCGCGAGGGCGACGGCGCAACCCCCATCGGGCGCTGGCAGCTGCGCCGCCTGTTCTACC
>JBGSNJ010000416.1:0-3587 GCA_041739715.1 Aestuariivirga sp. | reverse complement strand
CAGGACGGCGACAAGGCCGCGCTGAACCGCGTGGCGCTTGGCACGCAGCTGGTATCGGTGTGGAAGGACGCGCGCGTCCTCGGCAAGGCCGCCGCCGAATTCGCCAACATGATTGCCGACGGCAAGGCCGCGACCGAACTTCCGGGCGTGGGCAAGTTCTCGGGCGGCGCAAAGGGCGTTGAAGTCAACGCCGTGTTGATCCCCCCGAACCCGATCACCCGCGACAATCTGAGCGATGTGATCGACGGCGGCTGGATCAGCAAAGAGGAAGCATGCGCGGGTGTGGCGGCCGGCTCCGTCGCAGCCTGCAACTGATCTCGTTGCATCCTGCTGACGATTGAAACATGATGGACCGCGTCGCCTTACAGGGCGGCGCGGTTTCCTTTTAGTAGAAGCACCGCAGCAAGCGGTCAGACGACTTGGGGAGGGACTTCATGACGGCCGTGGACAATACCCAGAATCCGGCGCCAAGCGATGAGGGCGCCATCGCACGCTTTCTCCGGGCAACGGAGATTGACGCACGCATGCTGGGCATGGTCGCCGCGCTGCTGATTATCTGGATCGGCTTCGACATCTACAGCGGTTTCCTGCGCGACGGCGAGGGCCTGTTCGGCGGCAGCTTCCTCACGCCGCGCAACCTGTGGATCCTGCTTGTGCAGACGTCTTCCATCGCGGTGATGACCACCGGCATGGTGCTGATCATCGTGATGCGCCACATCGACCTGTCGGTGGGATCGATTCTCGGTTTCACATCCGTCTGCATCGCCACCATGCAGGTGTTCTGGCTGGGGCCCATGCTCGGCATCGGCCATCCCTCGATCTGGATCGTGACTTTGATCCTCGGCCTGCTCATCGGTGCCGCGATCGGTACGCTCCATGGTACACTGATCGCCTATCTCGGCATTCCATCCTTCATTGTGACGCTGGGCGGCCTGATCGTCTGGCGCGGGGCCGCATGGGCGGTGATCCGCGGCGAGACCGTCGCGCCCATGGACAAGAACTTCAAGCTCATCGGCGGCGGCATTTCTGGCATCACGCCCGGATCCATCGGCGCCACGGCGAGTTGGATCCTGGGTGCCGTGATCTGCGCTGCCATCATCTACGCCATCTACAACAACCGGGTTCAACGCAAGCGCTTCAACTTCCCGCAGCGGCCGATGTGGGCGGAGTATTTCCTCGCCATCACGGGCTGCGTCCTCGCCCTCGGCGTGACCTGGCTGGTGAATTCCTACTATTGGCCCAAAGGCGTCGTGGATCGCTACGTGCAGGCTACGGGAATCGAAGTGCCGCCGGAAGGCATCAACATCGCCTTCGGCTACTCCGTGCCGGTGCTCATTGCCATGGCCGTGGGCCTTTGCATGACCTTCCTCGCCACGCGCACCCGCTTCGGCCGCTATGTCTACGCCACGGGCGGCAATCCGGAAGCTGCAGAGCTGGCCGGCGTGAACACCAAGAAGCTGACGGTGATGATCTTCGCGCTGATGGGCGTGCTGGCGGCCATCTCGGCGTCGATCTCCTCGGCCCGACTCGACTCGGCCACCAATGCGCTGGGCCAGTTCGACGAGCTCTATGTGATCGCGGCCGCGGTGATCGGCGGCACTTCGCTGGCCGGCGGCCTCGGCACCATCTACGGCGCCATGCTCGGAGCCCTCGTCATGCAGTCGCTGCAGTCGGGCATGACGCTGCTCAATTTCGAATCCGCCACGAAGGACATCGTGGTGGGCTGCGTTCTGGTCTTCGCCGTGTTCGTCGACCAGGTCTACCGGCGCCGGGTGAAGTGAGGGGAGGCACGCATGAACGCCAAGAAATCAAGTTCGGCCAAGGTCCACGAGAATCGCGGGACACCCCTGGTGGAGATGAAGGACATCTCCATCGCCTTTGGCGGCATCAAGGCCGTGGACCATGCCTCGATCGATCTCTATCCGGGCGAAGTGGTGGGCCTGCTTGGCCACAACGGCGCCGGCAAGTCCACGCTGATCAAGATCCTCTCCGGCGCCTACAAGCGCGACCACGGCGAGATCTTCATCGAGGGCAAGCCAGTGGCCATCAACAATCCGCGCGACGCCAAGGCGCAAGGCATCGAGACCATCTATCAGACCCTTGCCCTGGCCGACAACGTCGACGCGGCGGCAAACCTCTATCTCGGTCGCGAACTCCGCACCAAGTTCGGCACGCTGGATGACGTGGCGATGGAAGCGGAGTGCCGAAAGGTCATGGGCCGCCTCAATCCCAACTTCCGCCGCTTCAAGGAGCCGGTAAAGGCACTCTCCGGCGGTCAGCGGCAGTCGGTCGCCATCGCCCGGGCCATCCACTTCAATGCCCGCATCCTGATCATGGACGAGCCGACGGCCGCCCTTGGGCCCCAGGAAACGGCACAGGTCGGCGAACTGATCAAGCAGCTCAAGGCGGAGGGCATCGGCATCTTCCTCATCAGCCACGACCTGCATGACGTCTTCGACCTGGCCGACCGGCTGACAGTGATGAAGAATGGCCGGGTGGTCGGGACCGCGCATACATCGGATGTGGACCACGATGAGGTGCTGGGCATGATCATCGCCGGCAAGTGCCCGCCCAATGCCATTCCAGGGCCGGGCGCGCTGCGATCGGCGGCCTGATGCGATCCGGCGCCGTCCCGAATTCGACGGCCGCTTGATCTGGATCAAAGCCCGGATTGACCGCAACCGCATGATTGCAGCTTCACGTTGGTTTCTGGCGGACTCATGACACAGACATCCCGCGAGCGGACGGTGTTCGCCCGCAACCCGCTTGATATGATCATGCATCAGCACGCCATGCAGATGCAGCTCTGCGACATGCTGGAGCGGATCGCGGACGGGCTGCCGGACGAGGTCGACCGCAGACTCTGCGCCCAGGCCGCATCCAGCCTGACCTATGATCTGCCGCTTCATCATCATGACGAAGAGACGGGCCTGTTCCCCCTCTTGCGCGAGAGGGCACTGCCCGAAGACCAGATCGAGAACATTCTCGGGCGCCTTGCGACCGAGCATGTCACCGACACGGACTTTGCCGGCGAGATCGCCGAGTCGCTCGAAGTCCTGGGCCGCGGCGACCGCGTGGGCAATCCGGACATGGTGGGTTACATGCTGCGCGGCTTCTTCGAGCGCTACCGCCGCCACGTGCACTGGGAGAACACGCTGGTCATGCCGGTGGCCCGGATGCGCCTGATGCCCGAGGACCTTGAGGCACTCACCCAGCAGATGGAGCGCAACCGCGGCGACACGCTATAGGCGCGTCGTGCGCAACCGCAGGGCGTTGCCGATCACGCTGACCGAACTCAGCGCCATGGCCGCCGCGCCGATGATCGGCGAAAGAAGGATCCCGAAGAACGGGTAGAGAATGCCGGCCGCAATCGGGACGCCGGCGGCATTGTAGAAGAAGGCGAAGAACAGATTCTGCCGGATGTTGCGCATGGTCGCACGCGAGAGATTGTGCGCCTTCACCAGGCCCGCGAGGTCGCCCTTCAGCAGCGTGATGCCGGCGCTCTCGATGGCAACATCGGAGCCCGTGCCCATGGCGATGCCGACGTCCGCCGCGGCAAGCGCCGGCGCGTCGTTCACGCCGTCGCC
>JBGSNJ010000363.1:0-5547 GCA_041739715.1 Aestuariivirga sp. | reverse complement strand
CACCATGACGTTGAGGATCGCGACGGCAGCGGGGATCAGGATCAGCGGGCCCGATGCCAGCACACCCGAGAGCCCGGCGCCGCTCATGGCCAGCAGCGTGCAGCCGCCGGCGAACAGCGCGATCAGCCCGCAGAGTATGCTGAGCAGGACCTTCATCCCTGCCCCATCGACACGGCCATGCGCCGGCGCGCCGCGGCATCGCGGTAGAACATGTTGTAGGTCTCGAAGGGAATGATCTGGCCGCTGGGCGCAACGAAATGGATGCAGGAGCGCTTCACCCGGCTGATGCAGAAATTGTGGCGGTCCATGAACTCGACAATGGCGATGCGGAAGATGTTCTCGTAGCCCATGCCCTCGGGTACCGGGATCTGCGGCAGGCAGCAGAGCAGCCCATCGAGCTTTTCGGGATTGTTGCATTCGGCCGTCGAGAGCGAGAAGAAGTTCAGGATCTGCTTGTGCAGGTCCGGGTACTTCTCGAAGGTGATCGCGTTGGGCAGCGCCTCGACCAGCATGTCCTTGGGAAAGAAGGACGTGATAGGCGCGATCTTGCTGCCGCTGCGCAGCGCATAGCCGATGGCGATCGATTCCGGATTGCAGGGCAGCGGAATGATGTCGCCGGCGCCGAAGGGCGTCTTCGCCGCGATGATCCGGCGGCGGATGTCGGAGAGCACGAAACGGTCGCGCGCCGGGTCAAAGCCCTCGTTGCGGCCGGCGTCCTGGATAGGCTGGAAAGTGATGCCCCGCACGCACTTCCATTGCAGGGCGAAGTCGATGATCTCGCCCAGCTCGTCATCGTTCTGGCCGCGCTTCACGACCACCACCAGGGTGGTGGAAATCGATTCTCTTTCAAGGGCTTCCAGCGCGTCCCTGCGAATCCGGGTGAGGTCGGCACCGCGCAGATTCTTGTGGACGGAGGCCCGCAGCGAATCGAACTGGAGATAGACCTCGAAGCCCGGCTTGAAGGCCGCCAGCCGCTTCACGAAATCCGGGTCCTGGGCAATGCGGATGCCGTTGGTGTTGAGCATGATGTGGCGGATGGGCCGCCGCTTGGCCGCCGCGATGATCTCGATGATCTGCGGGTGGATGGTGGGTTCGCCGCCTGACAGCTGCAGGAGGTCGGGTTCGCCTTCGCTGGCGACCAGCGCATCCATCATGCGCTCGATCTCGGCCAGCGGGCGATGCGCCGTCTTCTGCACTGAACTGTCGGCAAAGCAGACGGGGCATGTGAGGTTGCAGGCTTCGTTGACGTCGATGAGCGCCAGGCAGGAGTGCTGTTCGTGATCCGGGCAGAGGCCGCAGTCATAGGGGCAGCCCTGTTCGGTGCGGGTCTGAGGCGCGAGCGGGCGGTCGCCCGGTTTCAGATAGTCGTGGCAGAGCTTGTAGTAGGCCGCGTCGGTGGAGACGAGCGCCTTCTGAACGCCATGCGTCCTGCAGCGCTTGAGGTAATAGACATGCGAGTCCTCGATGATGATCTTGGCCGGCACCAGGGCCATGCAGTCGTCGCACATGGACGTGGTCTGGCCGTAGAAGACATAGGGAGCGACCTTGCGGATGGGCGCGTTCATGCGGTCGACTCCTTCCGCCCGAAGAGATCTGCCGTCCAGTCGGGGCCCATGATGGCGATGATCGTGGTGGCGAGGGCCAAAAGGGTGAAGACTCCGACCGGCGGCACCGTCATGCCGGCAAAGCCCACGATGCCGGCGGCCCAAAGCCCCGACAGCGCCATGACGATCCGCAGGAAGGCCTTGGACTGCCCACGCAGGCCTTCGCGCGATTGCTCCACGGCATTGGCGAAGAGCACGGTGAACAGGCCGGCAAGGAACATGGGCAGCGCCATCATCAGGACGAAGACCCAGACGAGAAACGACAGGCCGGGAACGCTCTCGATGCCGGCGAGGTCGAGGGCCAGTTCCCACAGGAACAGAAGGGTGAAGGCCAGGGCCGCGCCACCTGCAATCTGCAGCCAGCCCACCACCCGGCACCAGAAATCGGCGCGCGTCATGTCTGCTTCCCCTGCCCCCGCATCATGATGACAGCGTAGATCACGAGCCCGGCGCAAATCAAATGGAACAGGTTGAAGGGGCCGATGACGGCGCCATAGGGCTTGAGAAACTCCCAGACGAAGCGCTGCCCGGCATAGACCAGCACCAGAAGATAGAAGCCGTTGCGCATGAAGAAGGGATTACGGCGGCCGATCAGCACCAGTGCCACGGCGAGGAAGGCCAGCATGGTGAAGGACTCGTAGAGCTGCACCGGATGGCGCAGGAGACCGTCGCCGAAGTCGTGTCCCCAGGGCAGGCGGGTCGGCGTGCCATGCGTGTTGTCCTCGATGCCGCTGAGGAAGCAGCCCCAGCGCCCGACGACAACGCTGGTGGCGAAGGCCGGCACGAAGATCAGGCCGGTCGAGCCGGCGATACCGCGCCACCGCTTGAACAGCTCGATGGCGAGGATGGCGCCAGCCAGGGCGCCGACGATGCTGCGGCCAATGCCCGGCGCGCCGCTGAGCCAGAGATTGAGGGTCCCTGCCCCGAATCCACCGGCAGCGGCCCCCGCAAGCAGCGCTGCGGCATAGCCTACGCCGGCATGCTCGATCTTCTGGCCGGCGTCCGTCAGGCGCCAGCGATAGACAAGCGCGGTGACGGTCATTGCCGCCACCGCCGCCGCAAGGTCAAAGACGGTGTGAAGGATCACGACCGCCAGATGGTGCCGAGCGCATTGTAGCCAAAGAGCAGCATGCCGAGCAGGAAGCCGATCGAGCCGATGGCGGCACCAGGCTCGACCGCCGGATTGCCGCCATAGAGAAAGATGAGCGACATGCACATGAGCACGGCGCTCAGCGCCGTCACCCAGAACTGCACTCTGGCCATGACGGACAGGTTGAGCGCGGGAAAGTGATGGTAGAAAAGTCCCATCAATGCCAGCGAGACCCAGCCGGCCAGCATGATGTGGGCATGGGTTGGATGCTGGCCATGGTCACCGCTGATGGCCATATGCAGCCCCAGCGCCATGCCGGCGAGCGCAAACAGAATTGCCGTGGTTATGAATAGGCGTGCGACACCCTGCATCTTCGTTTCTCCCAGCTGCAGTGATTCCCCCTCACACGGGGACACCACTAGCACCGGGCAGCAGGTTGATCCACGTCGCTAAGCTTGTATTTCCAGCGCGTCGCGCAGGATCTTCTGCAGGTCCTCGCGGCGATAGGGTTTCATGATGATGAAGCCTTCGCGGAAGCGCGGCTCTTCCTGATGCACCATGGCGCCCTTCGGATAGCCGGAGGTATGCACGATCTTGAGGTCCGGGCGGATGCCGCGCGCGGCCTGGGCCAGATCGAAGCCATTCAGACCGCCGGGCATGACAACATCCGAGAACATCAGGTCGATGTCCGGCGTTTCCTGCAGGCGGGACAGGGCCTGGAGGCCATCCTCGGCTTCGACCACGTCATATCCGAAGTCCTCGAGGAAGCCGCAGGCAACCGCACGGACCGCCTCCTGGTCCTCGACGACGAGGATCTTGGTCTTGCGCGGGGGCGGCGCGTCGAGTTCGGCCACCTGCACCGGCGCGTCCGACGCGGCGGCAATGCCTTCGACGTCGGGAAGCGCCTCGCCGGGCGCGAACTTGCGTGGCAGGTACATCTTGACCGCCGTGCCGTGACCCACTTCGCTGTAGATGTTGATGTGGCCGCCCGACTGCTTGATGAAGCCATAGACCATGGACAGGCCGAGGCCGGATCCCTTGCCCTGCTCCTTGGTGGTGAAGAAGGGCTGGAAGACACGCTCCAGCAGCTCTGGCGACATGCCGTTGCCGGTGTCGGAGACGGCGACCATCACATAATGGCCGGGCGTCACTTCCGGATATTTGGCGGCATAGGCCTGGTCCAGATAGACGGGCTGCGTCTCGATGGTGAGATGGCCGCCCTTGGGCATGGCATCGCGCGCATTGATCGCCAGGTTGAGGATGGACGATTCAAGCTGCGAGGGATCGATCAGCGCCTTGGGATTGCCGTCCATGACGGCGACCTTGAGCTGGACCATCTCGCCGATGGTGCGCGACAGCAGCGGCGCGAGATCGCTGACCAGTTCGTTGAGCTGCACTTCGCGGGGTTCGAGCACCTGGCGGCGGGCGAAGGCCAGCATCTGGCGGGTGAGGTCGGAGCCCTTGCGCGCGGCGCTGATGGCTTCCGAAAGGCGCTTGGTGCTGCGGTCATCCGGCAGCTTGCCTTCGAGCAGTTCGAGATTGCCGATGATGACGGTGAGCAGGTTGTTGAAGTCATGCGCGAGGCCGCCGGTCAGCTGACCGATAGCCTCCATCTTCTGGGCCCGCTGGAGCGACCGCGCGATTTCCTGCTTGTCGGTCATGTCGACGATCTGCACGGTGAGCTGCGAGATCTCGCCGGTCTCGTTGCGGATCAACGCGATGGTGGTTTCGCCGTGCATCAGGCGGCCGTCGGGGCGCGGGTAGCGCAGCTCCTGGCGGATCGACGGCAGCCCGCCCTTGATCAGCTCGCTCATCCGGGCCAGTAGCTGGGCGCGGTCGTCGGCATGAACGGTCTCGTCGAAGGCGACGGAGAGTTCGGGGCTGCGGCCCGTGAAATCCCAGAAGGCGGAATTGGCGATGCTGACCTCGCCGGTGGGCGCCACCAGCGCCATGCCATGCAGGCAGGATTCGAAGGCCGCGCGGAAACGGCGGTCCTCGACCACGGTCATTTCCTGCGGAACGGTGACGGAGACCGGTTGGTCCAGCAGGCAAATCGAGCGTTCGATGCGGCCCTTGTCGCCGCGGTATGCGGTCATGGACAGGAGGAGCTGAACCGGCGAACCGTCGCGCCGCATCACCGTGACCAGTTCGTGATGGCAGCTGCCGGTCTGGAGATACTTGGGATAGACTTCCTGAACCAGCCGGCTGCGCGATTCCGGCGCCAGCAGATCGTTGAACAGCTTGCCGGCGATGGCATCCTGGCCGTAGCCCAGCGCCGCAGCCCAGTGCTTGTTGACCGAGGTGATGCGGCCCGCTCCGTCCATGCAGTGAAGCATGACCGGCAGATTGGCCAGCAGCATCTCGTAGACCTTGCCGTTCTGGTCCGGGAAGAAGGGCACGAAGGTTTCGGCGCGCGGCTGCGGCTTCTCGATCTTCCAGGCGGTTCCGGGCGAACGCAGCTCGTCCCATCCAGTGAAGGGCTGATTGAGGCTGGTGGCGGAGACGGGAGGATTCATGGTCGGGGCAGCCTTTTGCAGAATGCTCAGCTGCACAATTATAGGGACCGCAGTTAATGGACCCTTGCCCACAAGGTTAAACCTTGCCGCGTGCGGTCAAGGTCTTTGCAAGCCTCACATTATGGTTAAGGCGAGGTAAATCTCAGGCGGTGGACGGCCGGCCGATGGCCTCGGCGCGGACCACGGCCTCGAGCATGCCGTTGTCGTCGACCGCATCGGGAAGATGGCTCTTGCTGATCGAGACATGTACCTGCGGCTGGTCGGCGCCGAGCTGGCGCACCGCCGATTCCGCCAGCTCCCGCGCGCTGGCTTCCGCGGCCGCCAGCGCGGTCTCGCC
>JBGSNJ010000335.1:0-2340 GCA_041739715.1 Aestuariivirga sp. | reverse complement strand
GGCGCGTGGTCGTGATCGGCGGCGGCATGACCGCCATCGATGCTGCCGTGCAGTCGCGCGCGCTCGGCGCAGACGAGGTGACGGTCTGCTATCGCGGCCCGCGCGAAAGGATGAAGGCATCGGCGTACGAGCAGGAGGTCGCTAAAAACCGCGGCGTTTCCTTGCGCTACGACATGCAGCCGGTGAAAATCCATGCCGAAGCAGGCAAGGTCAGCGCCGTGGAGTTCACCCGCCACGGCGAAAAGGTGATTGTCGCCTGCGACCAGGTGTTCAAGGCGATCGGACAGGCATATGTCGCTCACGTTGCTGCGGCGCTCGAACTTTCCGGCGGGCGCATCGGCGTTGACGGGGAAGGGCGCACCTCGCATCCCAAGGTCTGGGCCGGCGGCGACTGCGTCAATGCGGGTGACGATCTCACCGTTACCGCCGTGGCTCAAGGCCGCGATGCCGCCATTAGCATTCACCGGGCGCTCATGGAGGCCTGAAATGCGCCACCATGTCTCTTTAAAGCCGATGGTGCTATATCCATCTTTCCGTGCGGGAAGATCGAGGGGTCATGGAACAATTCACGGCAGCAGTGACAGGTTTCGTCGTGGCGCACCAGGCGGTGGCGCCCTTCGTCGCGTTGATCCTGGCCATGGCCGAAACAACGGCGGTCCTGTCGCTGATCGTTCCCTCCACTGCGCTGTTGATGGCCGTTGGCGCGACGGTTTCGACGGGCGCCATTCCGTTCATGCCGATCTGGGCCGGGGCGGCGGTCGGCTCTCTCATAGGCTCCACGTTCTCCTGGTGGCTCGGCAGGCGTTTCGGCGACTTTGCGCTGAAGCTCTGGCCGATGCGCGAGAATCCGGACCTGGTGGCGCGCGGGCGCAAGGTCTTTGCAGACTGGGGGGCCTTCGCGGTGCTCATCGGGCATTTCGTCGGGCCGCTGCGCGCGGTTGTGTTCCTGATCGCCGGGATGAGCACCATGAGCTTCCTGCGCTTCCAGCTCGTGAACGTCGTTGGCGCGATCACCTGGGCCTTCGTCATTCCCAAGTCCGGCGAGCTTGGCGGCAATCTGGCCGCCTGGTTCTGGCACTATCTCAGCTTCTGAACAGCGATCTTGCATCAAAGGCGCAGCCGGGCGAAACTTCGCCGGCTTTCGCACGCCCACAGGGAGGCAGGCATGGCAGACCTTCGCAATAATTTCATCGGCATCAAGTCGCCCAACCCGTTCTGGTTGGCATCGGCCCCGCCAACCGACAAGGCCTACAATGTCGAGCGCGCCTTCAAGTCAGGCTGGGGCGGCGTCGTGTGGAAGACTCTCGGCGAAGCAGGTCCGCCGGTCGTCAATGTCAACGGCCCGCGCTACGGGGCGATCTGGGGCCCGGACCGCAAGCTGCTTGGTCTCAACAATATCGAGCTGATCACCGACCGCGAACTCCAGACCAATCTTCGCGAAATCAAGGAAGTGAAGATGAAGTGGCCCGACCGGGCGCTCGTCGTTTCGCTGATGGTGCCGTGCGACGAGGAGAGCTGGAAAGCGATCCTCAAGCCGGTCGAGGAAACCGGTGCGGACGGTATCGAGCTCAATTTTGGCTGCCCGCACGGCATGAGCGAACGCGGTATGGGCTCGGCCGTCGGCCAGGTTCCGGAATACATCGAAATGGTCGCGCGCTGGTGCAAGCAGCATACGCGCATGCCGGTGATCGTGAAGCTGACGCCCAACATCACCGACATCCGCTATCCGGCGCGCGCGGCGAAGCAGGGCGGCGCGGACGCCGTCTCGCTGATCAACACCATCTCGTCGATCACCTCGGTCAATCTCGACACCTTCGCGCCGGAGCCCTCGATCGACGGCAAGGGCAGCCATGGCGGCTATTGCGGCCCGGCGGTAAAGCCGATCGCGCTCAACATGGTGGCCGAGATCGCACGCGACCCGCAAACCCGCGGCATGCCGATATCAGGCATTGGCGGCGTCACCACCTGGCGCGATGCGGCCGAGTTCCTGGCGTTGGGTGCGGGCAATGTGCAGGTCTGTACTGCAGCCATGACCTATGGCTTCAAGATCGTGCAGGAGATGATCACCGGCCTGTCCAACTGGATGGACGCCAAAGGCCACGGCAATCTCGACGCGATCACCGGGCGCGCTGTCGGCAATGTCACCGACTGGCAGTATCTCAATCTCAACTACATCACCAAGGCGCGGATCAACCAGGATTTGTGCATCTCGTGCGGGCGCTGCCACATCGCCTGCGAGGATACATCGCACCAGGCGATCACGCAGATGGTCAACGGCAAGCGCCACTTCGAGGTGATCGAGGCCGAGTGCGTGGGCTGCAACCTTTGCGTCAATGTCTG
>JBGSNJ010000252.1:0-1872 GCA_041739715.1 Aestuariivirga sp. | reverse complement strand
GCCCATGTTGCGGAGGCGGGCCGCAAGGCGGTGTCGCTGCGCTGCGAGCGCCACATCGCCGATGTCCGGCTGCCCCCCGATGTCGACTATGTCTTCGCGCCGCTGAAGCATGCCCGCCTCGATTACGTGGTGCAGAAGGCCACCGAACTGGGGGCACGGCGGCTGGTGCCGGTGATCACGCAGCGGACCATCGCGGAGCGGGTCAACCTGGAGCGGATGCGGGCCAATGTCGCGGAAGCCGCAGAGCAGTGCAATCTCGTCTTCGTGCCGGAGGTGCTGGAGCCGCGCAAGCTGGCACTTGCCATCCGCGACTGGGATCCGCTACGGCGGCTGATCTATTGCGACGAGACGGCGGCAAACCGGAATCCCCTGGCCGCGCTGAAGGGCCTGGCTACCCCCGCGGCCGTCCTCATCGGACCCGAAGGCGGATTTACCGTCGAGGAACGGGCCATGCTGCAGGGCCTTGCCTATGTCACGCCGATTTCACTTGGCCCGCGCATCATGCGGGCCGATACCGCCGCCGTCGCGGCCCTGACCGTGGTGCAGGCCATGCTGGGCGACTGGGGCAATCCCGCAGCCTGACATCACGGATCGTGATGGAAGCCCTGCAAATCTTTGTCTTGCCCGTTCCAATGCGCCCGCCTACATCGGTCCGTCCGAAGCAACCAGGAAGTTTCCCTTGAGTGGTCCGACGCCCGATACTCCGCTGGCCCGCATGCCGATCGACAGCAAGGCCCAGCTCGTGGCCTATTTCGAGGACGGCAACAAGCCGCGCGCGGCCTGGCGCATCGGGACGGAGCACGAGAAGTTCCCCTTCCTGACCGACACGCTGCGGCCCGTTCCCTATGACGGCGAACGCTCGATCCGGGCGCTGCTCGAGGGCCTGCGCGACCGCTTCGGCTGGGAGGGCGTCTACGAGGGCGCCAACATCATCGCGCTCTCCGATCCCAAGGGCCTGGGCAACATCTCGCTGGAGCCGGGCGGGCAGTTCGAACTCTCGGGCGCGCCGCTCAGCACCGTGCACGAGACCTGCGAGGAGGTTCACGAGCACCTGACCCAGGTGCGCGAGGTGGGCGACCGGCTGGGCATCGGATTCCTCGGCCTCGGCGCCTCGCCGGTCTGGACAAGGGCCGAAACGCCGGTCATGCCCAAGGGCCGTTACGGCATCATGGCGCCCTACATGGACAAGGTGGGGAGCTTTGGCCGCGACATGATGTTCCGGACCTGCACGGTGCAGGTCAATCTCGATTTCGCCTCGGAAGCCGACATGGTGAAGAAGCTGCGCGTGTCGCTGGCGCTGCAGCCGGTGGCGACGGCGCTATTTGCCAACTCGCCCTTCCTGGAAGGCAAGCCGAACGGATATCTCTCCTTCCGTTCGGAGGTGTGGCGCGACACCGACAAGGCCCGCTCCGGCATGCTGCCCTTCGCCTTCGAGCAGGGCTTCGGCTTCGAGCGCTATGTCGACTACGCGCTCGACGTGCCGATGTACTTCGTCATCCGCAACGGCAGGTTCATCAACACCGCGGGCGAGAGCTTCCGCCAGTTCATGGCGGGCAAGCTGCCGCAATTGCCGGGCGAGCGCCCCGTGATGAAGGACTGGGCGGATCATCTCACCACCATCTTCCCCGAGGTGCGCCTCAAGAAATATCTCGAGATGCGCGGCTGCGATTCCGGCCCTTGGCGCCGGCTCTGCGCGCTTCCGGCGCTGTTCGTGGGCCTGCTCTATGACCAGTCCTCGCTCGATGCCGCATGGGATCTGGTGAAGCACTGGACGGCCGAGGAACGCCAGGCGCTCCGCGATGCCGTGCCGCGCGAGGCGCTGCATGCGAAGATCCGCGGGCGCAGCCTTCAGGACATCGCCCAGGATGTTCT
>JBGSNJ010000244.1:0-1734 GCA_041739715.1 Aestuariivirga sp. | reverse complement strand
CGCCAACGAATTGCGCCGCCGCAGGCCGTCATAGACCAGCGTGCCGATGGCGTGGCGGTCGGTCGACCCGGCAAAGCGATGCGCCTTGCCCCAGTCCTTCAGCGCCTCCGATACCGGGCGGTGACGCTCGAAGACCTCTTTTAGAATGTCGATTGCCGCTGCGGCGCGGCCTGCCAGGCGCATGAGCTATCCGATCACATAAAGCCGGAGCCCGAACCAGGCCCACATCAGGGCCACAATCGCGAAGCCCAGCACGAAGAGACGAAATCGGGTGAGGACCACATTGGCACCCAGATGAACAATGCTGTGCGCCACGCGGCTGGCGACGAAGGCCCAGGACAGTATCACGCTCACCCCGTCCACCTTGCCGGTCGCCAGCAGGAGCGGCAGCAGCGCAAAGTAGAGAACCGGCACTTCGAACTGGTTCTGATAGTTGTTGGCGATCTTGCGGACATCGTCAGGCCACTTGCCGGAATCGACCGCGACCTCCGACACCTTCACGCGACCGGCCCGTGCCGCCCTGAAGCGCGCGCGGCCCATGCGGACCCCGACGGCGAAGGTGAGCGCCACCTGGACGAAGGCCGGCAGCAGGAGCCATTGCGTGAGGCTCATGGCGCCAGCCCCGTGGCCTTGACGAGCTGCAGCACATCGGCGTCCTGCAGCAGCGCCGCATCCGGTCCGGTGAGACGGTTGCGGGCGGCTACATCGAGCGGGCTGGAGGTGCCGGTCAGGGCGCCCGCGATCTTCGCAGCGTCGAAGGGGCAGCTGAAATAGGTGATCGGAAAATCGCCTTCGCTCTTTCCGCTGGCCGCGAAGGCCTCCGCCTGCGCCATGTCGTCGAAGGCGCGCGTCTTCACCTGCGTCGGCGTGATCTGCTCGATGACGTCGATGAAGGTCTTGCTCTGCATGTTGGGGTCGGTGTCGAAGGACAGCGTGCAGGTCTCGATGCGCGTGCCGGCATCGTAGCTGCAGTGGCCGCGCTGGAAGATGACGTAGCGCAGTCCGCCGGTTGCCTTGAAGTGGTCGAAGTCAACATGATAGGCGACGAAGTCGCCGCTCCTGTCCTGCAGGAAGAAGTTCAGTGCGCAGCGGTTGACATCGAGCCCGTCGGGGCTCTCGCCGGCACCGGCCACCGTGAAGTGTCCATGGAACGGATAGTCGGCTGCGAGCACCGGCGCCGCGCATGACACGGCCGACACAAGGACCAGGGCAATGAGGCGCAGCACTCTCAGCCCTGCCGCTGGTAGTTGGGTGCCTCGCGTGTGATCATCACGTCATGCACATGGCTCTCGCGCATGCCCGCCGAAGTGATGCGGATGAACTGTGCCTTGCTGCGCAGCTCGGGCAGCGTCGCGGCCCCGACATAGCCCATGGCGGCGCGCAGGCCCCCCACCAGCTGATGCAGCACCGCGCCGACCGGGCCCTTGTAGGGCACCTGACCCTCGATGCCCTCCGGTACCAGCTTGAGGCTGTCCTTCACCTCCTGCTGGAAGTAGCGATCGGCCGAGCCGCGGGCCATGGCGCCCACCGAACCCATGCCGCGATAGGCCTTGTAGCTGCGGCCATTGTAGAGATAGACCTCGCCGGGACTCTCGTCGGTGCCCGCCAGCAGCGATCCGATCATCGCCACTTCCGCGCCCGCCGCCAGCGCCTTGGCCAGATCGCCCGAGAGCTTGATGCCGCCATCAGCGATCACCGGCACGTCCTGGCGCGCGCCCTCCTCGGCACATTCCA
>JBGSNJ010000408.1:0-5619 GCA_041739715.1 Aestuariivirga sp. | reverse complement strand
GCGCCAGTGCCACGCGCTGCTGCTCGCCCCCCGAGAGGTGATGCGGATAGGACTCGGCATAGGCAGCGAGCCCGACGCGCTCGAGCGCATGGAGGGCGACGCGGTTGGCCTCCTGGCGCGGCAGGCTGCGCAGCCCGAAGGCCACATTCTCGATGATCGACAGATGCGGGAACAGCGCGAAGTCCTGGAACATCAGCCCGATGTTGCGCTTCTCGGGCGGCACGAACCGGTTGGGACCTGCCATTTCGGAGCCGTCGAAGAGCACGCGGCCGCGGCTCGGCCGCTCGATCCCGGCGGCGATGCGCAGCAGGGTTGTCTTGCCGCAGCCCGAAGGTCCAAGCAGGCAGGCGATTTCGCCGGGTTTGAGCTCGAAGCTCACGTCGCTGACCGCCGCGATGCCGCCGAAGCTCTTGCCGACGGCTTCAAACGTCAGAAGTCCGGCAAAGGTCGCACCTGCCGTTCCGCGGCGCCCCCAGCGGTCCGACGCCTGCACCGGTTTCTGTTCAGCCTCGATGCCCATGCGGCAGCCACCTACACCATTACGGGCCATGATGGAAAGGACTGATGGCGGCGATCAGGCCGCCGCGAGGATCACGCAGTTGCGGCCCTCGCGCTTCGCGCGATAGAGGGCCTGATCGGCCTGCTTGAGAATCGTATCGACATTGTCGTTGATGCCGTTCAGCGCAGCGACGCCGGCCGAGATGGTGATGTTGAGGGCAAAGCCCGGCGCTGCCGTGAAGGGCCGGTTGGCCACCGCCTGACGGAGCCGTTCGGCCACACGCTGCGCGATGCCGATCTCGGTGCCGGGAAGCACCACGACAAACTCCTCGCCTCCGGTGCGGCAGGCCAGATCGACCCCGCGAATGGCACCGCGGATGCGCCCGGCCAATTCCTGAAGGACGCGATCGCCGGCCTGATGGCCATGGGTGTCGTTGACCGTCTTGAAGTAGTCGACGTCCAGCGTGATGACCGACAAGGGCTTGCCGCGGTTGATGGCATGACCGACAAGCTGGGCCAGGTGGGTCTCCAGATAGCGGCGGTTGAACAGGCCCGTCAGCGAATCGGTGACCGCCATCTCCATCGAGGCCTGCACGCTTTTGCGCAGCTGCTCGGTATAGCGGAAGCGGCGGATCTGGGTATTGACGCGCGCCTGCAGCTCCTGATGGTCGACGGGCCGGATCAGATAGTCGTTGACCCCCATGTCGAGCGCACGCAGGAGGCGCTGATGGTCGTCGGGGTCGACGATCAGCAGGATCGGCGTCTGGCGGGTCGTCTCGAGCGACTTCAGCTGGGAGCAGACGCGCAGCGCATCGACCCCTTCCATGTCGAGGCTGATCACCACCAGTTCGAAGGGCGGATCGTTCTGGGCACAGAGCTCGATCGCCTGCTGCCCGTCTGTGACGATCGCCACGTCGTGACGGCCACCGAGCGCGCCGCGGACCCGGTCGGCCGTGACCGCGCGGTTGTCGACGACCATGATGTTTCCGGGCTTGGTGTCGAGCGAGGGAAGATTGGCGTTGATGAGGCCCATGGCCTCTGCCCCGCCGGTCCGGGTGCGCAGCTCGTCGGTCAGCATCTTGAGCCGGACAAGGCTCTTGACCCGGCAGAACAGCGAAACGTCGTTGACCGGCTTGGTGAGGAAGTCGTCGGCGCCGGCCTCCAGGCCGCGCACGCGGTCTTCCGGCTGATCGAGCGCAGTCACCATGACGACGGGAATGTGCTGCGTGCTGGGATTGGACTTGATACGCTTGCACACTTCGATGCCATCGATTCCAGGCATCATGACATCAAGCAGCACAATGTCCGGCCGGGTGCGTTGCACGGATTCGAGCGCATCGACGCCGTTCATCGCCGTCACGACTTCGAAATACTCGGCTGCCAGCTTCGCTTCCAGAAGCCGGACGTTGGCCAGTATGTCGTCGACGACGAGAACGCGAGCGGTCATGGGACCTTCTTCAGGAAGCTGTCGATGGTCTGGAGGAAACCGACAACCGATATCGGCTTGGAGATATAGGCCTCGCAGCCGCCCTCGCGGATCTTCTGTTCGTCGCCCTTCATGGCAAAGGCCGTCACCGCGATGACCGGAATGTGCCTCAGTTCATCGTCTTCCTTCAGCCACTTGGTCACCTCGATGCCAGAGACCTCGGGCAACTGGATGTCCATGAGAATGAGGTCTGGACGGTGCTTGCGCGCCAGGTCGAGTGCCGACAGGCCGTCGCGTGTCTGGATCACCTGGTAGCCGTTGGCTTCCAGAAGATCGTTGAACAGCTTCATGTTGAGCTCGTTGTCCTCGACGATCAGGACCCGCTTTGGCGGTGCCGTCGCGGCTTCAGGCACTTTCATCTGTCCCACCGACGTTGAAACACTCAGATTCATTGGGCGTCTTGCCTCTGTCTGCATGCGCCGGCCACGCTTGTCCGGCACATGTCTCCCCTTGCTTTTCAGACGTCATCCTTCCATCTTTCGGGTAACCAACAGTTTAACCCCGCTACAACTCTGGATTAACAATGGCCGGGGTGGTTAACTCCCCGCCAACATGTCGATTCACAATTCGCCCAACTTGCCCAACCCCGAAGTCATTGCCCTGAAAGCCCTTGGATTTCTTGCGCAGGATGGTGAACGCTTCCAGCGTTTCCTCAACCTGACCGGGATCGAATTGCATGCCATAAGGGGTGCAGCGGCGGATCCGGCCTTCCTCGGCGGCGTGCTCGACCATCTGCTGGGCGACCAGACGCTGCTGCTGGTCTTTGCCGAGTCGGAGGATCTTGCGCCCGAGCAGGTGGCCCGGGCTCGTCGCGCACTACCGGGAGCCATTGCATGATCTCCGAAACCACCCTTGCGCAGCTTGCCGAGATCGCATTGACCGGCCGTCCGCTGCTGATCTGCGACGTCGACGAGGTGGTGGTTCATTTCACCCGCGATTTCGAGGACTTCCTCGCCGAACGCGCGCTGTGGCTCGACACCTCCAGCTTCGCGCTCAATGGCAACATCCGTCACCGCGACGGCAACCGGCCGGTGGAGAACGCCCGCGTCGCCGAACTGATCGACACCTTCTTCGCCGAACGCACGCTGCACATGCAGCCCATTGACGGCGCCATCGACTCCCTCATGGAGATCGGCACCGCCGCCGACGTCGTTCTGCTCACCAACCTCCCCCACAGCGCCGGAGAGGATCGCCGGCGGAACCTGGCGATGCATGGTCTGCCCTTTCCGGTCGTGACCAATTCCGGCCCCAAGGGTCCGGCCATCCGGCAATTGGCCGAACGCGCGCGGGCCCCCACCGTCTTCGTCGACGACAGCCCCGCCTTCATCGCTTCGGCCTATGAACATGCGCCCGAGGTTCATCTGGTGCATTTCCTTCACGACGAGCGCTTTGCCCGCCACATCGAACCCTTCGACTATCTCTCGCTGCGGACCGGACACTGGGACGAGGCCCGGCCGCACATCGCGGACCTGATGGGGTTCAGGCGCTAGGTGGATAGCCTCCGAGATCAAGGACCCCATGCGCCGCAAGCACGGCCTTGAGCTTCGGCCGGGTCCGGACCTCGGCCGCCAAGGCAGCGATACCCGGGAATCGCGCGTGAAGCTCGGCCTCCGAGGGACGCCCCCAGATCGACAGCATGAAGCAGTAGATGTCGAGCGCAGAGAAAGTCTTGCCCATCAGCCAGGGCCCTTCGTCAGCAAGCCGCTGTTCGAGCAGTCGCCAATAGGTGTCGGCGCGTTCGCTTGCGCGGGCGGTAATGAATGCATCCTGCGCCGGATCGCTGGCATAGATGCTGCTGCCAAAAGCGATGTTATTGGTCATGTAGAGGTTGGTCGACATGAAATGCAGCCAACTCAGAAACTCGCCGAAGTCGCCGCTTCCGGGTTTGGGGGACAGGCCTCTCTCGGGATGCGCCACGACCAGGAAGGACACGATCGCCGCTGACTCAAAGAGCGATCGTCCGTCGGCAAGGCCGAGCGCGGGAATCTGTCCGAGCGGGCTGATCGCAAGAAAGTCCGGGGCGCGAACCTGATCGCCCGTCATCCAGATGTTGGTGTAGGGCACCTCCAATTCCTCGAGCAGGCAATGAATGGCAAGCGAGCCCCAGGCTTTGACATTATAGAGCTTGTACATCAACGTTTCCCCTCTGCCGTGATGCCATCCGCAGCTCGGCATTGTTCACTATCTTCGCGCTTGAAGCTAGTATGGAATTCATGGACGCACAGGCCGCCACGCCCGGATTCTGCCGCGATTGCATGACAGCCGTCAGCGCGGACGAACGGCGCTGCAGAAGCTGCGGCAGTCCAAGGCTGATCCGGCACCCCGAACTTCACACGCTGTCGATCGCGCACATCGACTGCGATGCCTTCTACGCCGCGATCGAGAAACGCGACAATCCGGAACTGGCCGACAAGCCGGTGATCGTCGGCGGCGGGCATCGCGGCGTCGTATCGACCTGCTGCTATGTCGCGCGCATTCGCGGCGTGCGATCGGCCATGCCGATGTTCAAGGCCATGTCGCTCTGCCCAGAGGCTGTGGTGATCAAGCCGGACATGGCGAAATACGCTGCCGTGGGACGCGAAGTCCGCCAGCTCATGCTCGACCTCACGCCGGCCGTCGAGCCATTGTCCATCGATGAGGCCTTCCTCGATCTCACCGGCACCAGCAGGTTGCATGGCATGAGCCCTGCCCTGTCGCTGGCGAAGCTGATCAACACCATCTCGGAGAAGATCGGCATCACGGCCTCCATCGGGCTGTCGGCCAACAAATTCCTCGCCAAGATCGCCTCCGACCTGGAGAAGCCGCGCGGCTTCTCGGTGCTGGGGCAAGGCGAGGCGCCCGAATTCCTGGCGTCGCGGCCCGTCGGATTCATCTGGGGTGTCGGCAAGGCCACGCAGGAACAGCTGGCCAAGGGCGGCATCACGCGCATTGCCCAGCTGCAGGAGATGGACAAGACCGAACTCATGCGGCGCTACGGCAACATGGGCGCGCGCCTCTATCACCTCGCGCGCGGCGAGGATCTGCGCCGAGTCTCGACCGACGACCACTCCAAGAGCATCAGCGCCGAGACGACCTTCAACGAGGACATCACCGCATTGGACGAACTCGAACCCATCCTCTGGACGCTTGCGGAAAAAGTGTCGCGCCGGGCCAAGGCGGAGGGCGTGGCCGGTCAGACCGTGGTGCTGAAGCTCAAGACCCGGGACTTCAAGATCCGCACCCGCAATGCCTCGCTGGAGGAGCCGACGGCACTGGCCACGCGCATCTACGAGACCGCAGCGCCGCTGTTGAAACGCGAGGCCACCGGCACCGCGTTCCGCCTCATCGGTGTGGGCGTCAGCAACCTGTCCGCGGCGCGGGTTGAAGCCGAAGCCGAGACACTCGATTCACACGTGGCGGCGCAGGCCAAGGCCGAACTCGCGATGGACCGGCTGCGCGGCAAGTTCGGACGTGACGCCGTTGCACGCGGGATCGTTCTGCGCGGCGGCAAGGATTGAGCCTCATCGCGGCCGCGCCGACGTGAGTGCGGCGAACCGGAAGGCGGCGAGGCAGCCGACCAGGGCCAGGGGAAGAAAGTAGAGGAAGAGCGGCACGGCGGCCGTCTCCGCCGCGGCCTTGGTGAAGCCATCGGCAAA
>JBGSNJ010000103.1:0-25613 GCA_041739715.1 Aestuariivirga sp. | reverse complement strand
CGCCACGCGTGGCGTCTCGCCCAGCACGCGCCTTGCGCTCTCAGCCGAGGCCCGCGCGATGGCCGCCAGTTCCTCGGCCGTAGGCTGAACATTGACCGCGCAATCGGCAAAGATCAGGCGCCGATCGGGCCACTGCATCAGAAAGAAGCTCGACGAAATCGAAATGCCGGGGGCTAGCCCGATGGTCATGAGCGCGGCCTCGATGACGCGCGCCGTCGGATTCGCCGCACCGGCGAGCATGGCCTCGGCCTCGCCTGCGGCAACCATCGCCCCGGCGCGATAGAGCGGCTTCTTCAGCAGGCGCGCCGCCATGGCATCGGTCAGCTTTTCGCGCCGTGCACGGATCAATGCGATGTGCCGCCCATCGGCCTCTGGAACATCCGGATCGGAGAAGACGATGGGATGTGCGAGATCTTCCGACACAAGCCGCTGCGCCGCCATCCGGATGCGGTCATCACCGCCCTCCGGCATGACCAGCCGGAGCTTCCGTCCCCGGATCCTGGCCATGGCCTCGTCGATTGCCCGCATTGCCCCTCGCTGATGGTGCCAGTCCAGCAGGAGTTGGCGCCGAAATCCATCGTTTCTTAGCGAATCGTCCGTACCCGAAGTGTCACAGTTCTGCCCGGCCCATGCCACATTCGCGGATCAGGGTCCGCTCCGACGGCGGAATGGGCAATCGGGACTCCGGGAACAGCGGAGACCAATCACGCAGGAGGGATGCAGTGAACAATTCCCAGCAATGGCCGGAATCCGTCTCTGAAACCGAGGACGAGAGCGTCCACCCCGATCCGCAGTGGATCTTCGAAAGGGAAACGGTGGAAGGACTGCGCCGCCCTGCGCCCGACTCCGAACCGGTGCGCCGACCGGAAACGCCAGCCAAGACCGAAGCGCGGCGCCTTCCCATGGCGCCCCGGAACTTCGAATTCGGCGCCAAGCTCGAAGCCCGTGCGGCCGGGCGGGCAATGGAAGCGCCTGCCGCCAATCCCTCGCTGCTGCGCAAGACCTATGTCATCGCGGCACTGGCGGCAATCGTAGCAGGCGGCGGTGCGGGCTTCATCGGATCGCAGGCAGGACCGATGATCTCTGCAATGACGGCGCCCGAAGCTGCGCCTGTGTCCGGCCAGCCCGATCAGGCCATGGCCGACCTGCCGAAGCTGGTGACGGCGGCGGCCGCACCGGCTGAGGCCTCCGAAACGGTGATCACCAAGAAGACCATCCCGATCGCGACACTCACTGTGAGCGACGCGGCGGGCGAAGCCAACAGCCAGATCCCGCTGGCCCTGTCTGCGGAGCCGGCCTTCGAGGGACAGGACCTGATCCTCAAGATCTCGGGCGTGCCGGAAAGCGCTTATCTGACGGCCGGCACCAAGGCGGCTGACAACACCTGGGAACTGCCGCACGCAAAACTCTCCGGCGTCAGCCTCGTCACGACCTCGCCGCAAGAAGGCAGTTTCGACCTGACAGTAGCGGGATTCGCGCCCTCGACCGGCGAACTCGTGACGCCGATCAAGGAATTCAAGGTCCAGATCGGCGACGGCACCCCGACGATCCAGCCGGCCTCCGCGCCGCCGGACACGGCCGTCCTCAAAGTCTCAACCTCGCCATCGCCGCAGGCTGTCATCCTTCCAGATGCGCCGGTCAGTCAGGAGGCTGCGGCCACTGTGGTCCCCGCTCCAGCCCGGCTGCTGAAGGAAGGCGACATGCGGCTCGCAGCCGGCGAAGTCGAAATGGCCCGCAGGATCTATGAGCAGGCCTACGCGCTCGGCGCAGTTGCAGGGGCCATGGGCGTCGCGCGGACCTATGATCCGAACGTCATCGCAGCCCTTGGCTCGGCCGCGTCCGTGGCAGATCAGAACCAGGCGTTGAGCTGGTATCGCAAGGCCCTTGCGGCGGGCGAACTCTCGGCCGAGGCCGCGATCAAGCGCCTGAAGACCGGCGGCTGACCGGACCTTCAGCTGGCGGGCTTGCCGAAGAGCGCGGCATAGAGCTTGCGGTCGCGGCTGTAGACGTCAGGGCGGAACTCGATGCCGAGCGGGCTTTCGAAGGCCGTGGCGTAGATGAGGTGCACCGGGATCTTGCGTGGCAAGGGCACACGTACCGTCTTGCCGGCGGCGATGGCGGCGTCGATCCTGGCCTTGCTCCAGCCGGCGATGCCGCCAGCCACGGTGTAGGCAAAGTCGATCGGCCGCGACAGGCGGATGCAGCCATGGCTGAAGGCGCGCGCCGTCTGCAGGAACTTGTCCTTGGATGGCGTGTCGTGAAGATAGATGTTGTGCTTGTTGGGCAGCATGAACTTCACCTTGCCCAGAGCGTTCTTCGGCCCCGGATGCTGGCGGAAGGTGAAGGGGAACTTTCCCGGTCCATAGGCATTCCAGTTGATGCCGCTCCAGGAGGTCAGCTTGCCGTTGTTGAAGACGTCGAAATCCGCCGCATAGGCCGAGGGATTCTTGCGCAGCCGGGGCAGCATTTCCTTGGTGGCGATTGAATAGGGAACGGTCCAGGTCGGATTGATCTCGACATATGTCATCTCGCCGGTGAACTCGGGTGTCTGCGTCGCCACCGCACCGACGACCACATCCATGCGATCGATGATGTCATCCTGCTTCACTTCATAAAGTTCGTAGGCGGCAAGATTGACCGTGTAGTGATAGTCGCCCAGCTCCTCGGGCATCCAGCGCCAGCGTTCCATGTTGAGCATGATCTGCCGGGCGCGCTCGTCCGGCGGAACATTGAGGGCCACGACCGTCTGCTTGCCGATGAGGCCCTTGGCCTCGAGCCCATGCCGTTTCTGGAACTTCTGCATGGCCTCGACCGTCGCCGGGTCATAGGTCTCGCCGCTGCCGCCGCCGGGATGATCGCCACCCAGGATCAGGATCTCGCGGATCGCGGGAATGCGCGGATCGCTGCCCCCCGGCTTGATGTTCTCCCCCTGCGGGACCTCTGGCCAGACATCCGACTTGGCCATGGCGAGATAGAGCCCCAGCATGCGTTTGAGCGCGATGTAATGCGGGTTCTTCGACTCGAATGAATCGAGAAATGCGGTGGGATCGCGCTGGGTCTTGAGATCGGTCAGCACCCGCAGGACATCGATGGTCTTGCGATTGCGGAACTGGTGCGGGTCGACCTTCTGCGGCGTCAGGCGGCCGATCTTCAGGTCGGCCGCATAGGCCACGAAGAAGGCTGAGAAATAGAGCTCGGCCTGGGCGGCGGCGAAGGCATCGCCGGGCTCGATCGAGTCGCGCAGCGCGATCAGGCCGTCGACCGGATAATCGGCGGGATTGAGCCCGTCGCTCTCGGCATCGGCAAGGCGCTGCAGGAAGGGCGTCATGCGGCCGGTGCCGACCCAGTAGATGGTGCCCTCGTCGCGAATGTAGTGAGCCATCAGCGCATCGCGGATGCGTTCCAGCGGCAGCGGCATGCGCTCGTCGCGGGCGAGGATCTCGTAGACAGCCGCCTGGATTTCCTCGTAGGGCGGCGCGCTGCTGCTGCCCTTGCCGGCCAGCGCAGGGCCTGTGCCCGCGCAGACCGTCAAGACCAATACGACGACAAGAGACAGCAACCCGCGCATCAATCCCTCACTGACCAGCTGCGATTCGCAAATGATACAACGCGCCGGAGACTTCGCCACTAAACGTTGAGCAGTAGATACTCGCGTTCCCATGAGCTGATCACCCGGCGGTAATTCTGCATCTCCTCGAACTTCACATCCATGTAGGCTTCGACGAACTTTTCGCCGAGCACCATCTTCAGGGCCTTGGTGTAGTTCAGCTTGTCGAGCGCCTCGTCCAGGCTGATCGGCAGCGTATGGGCATAGCGATAGGCCGAACCTTCGACGGGCTCGGTCGGCTTGATGCGCTCCGTCATGCCGAGATAGCCGCAGGCCAGCGATGCCGCAAAGGCGAGATAGGGATTGGCGTCGGCACCGGGCACGCGGTTCTCGACCCGCAGGTTCGAGGGATCGGAGGACGGCACGCGCAGCGAGACGGTACGGTTGTCAATGGCCCAGTGCACGTTGGTCGGTGCATCGGAGTCCGGCACCAGACGGCGGTAGGAGTTCACATTGGGCGCGCAAAGCGAGAGCGCGGCGGCGAGATACCGCTGCAGTCCGCCAATGTGATTGAGGAAGGCCTTGGACGGCTTGCCGTCGCGGCCCGCGAAGACGTTCTTGCCCGTCTTGATATCCATCACCGACTGATGGATGTGCATCGAAGAGCCCGGCTCGTTCTCGTGCGGCTTGGCCATGAAGGTGGCGTACATGTCGTGCTTTAGGGCAGCCTGGCGAACGGTGCGCTTGAACAGGAAGACCTGATCCGCAAGCTCAAGCGGATCGCCGTGGTTGAAGTTGATTTCGAGCTGTGCCGGCCCGCTCTCGTGGCTGAGCGTGTCGACGTCCAGCTCCTGCGCTTCGCAATAGTCGTAGATGTCCTCGACGATCGGATCGAAATCATTGGCGGCATCTATGCCATAGGCCTGTCCGCCCGGCTCCTTGCGGCCCGACCGCCCGACAGCGGCGTCGAGCGGATAGTCGGGATCGATGTTCTTCTTCACAAGGTAGAATTCCAGTTCCGGCGCCACGACCGGCCGCCAGCCTTGTTCCTTGTAGAGCCGCAAAACGGTTTTCAGGACATGCCGCGGCGAGATATCCACCGGCCGGTCGTCGAGGTGGTAGGCGTCGCAAATCACCTGCGCGGTCGGTTCGGTATACCATGGCACGAAGCGGATGGTGTCCGAGTCGGGCTGCATGTAGATGTCGATGGCGCTGTCGCTGACGGCCTTGGTATCCTGTGTGTAGCGGCCGTTGATGGTCAGCGTGAAAACTTCCTCGGGAATGCGCAGGCCGCGGGACTTGTTGCCCTTCAGGAACTTCTTCGGCGGCAGGATCTTTCCGCGCGCCGTGCCATTCATATCGGCCACGAGGCACTCGACCTCGCTGATCTTGTGTTCGCCGAGCCATTCCTCGAAACGGGACTGAGACATGATAATCCATAGGTTGTTAAACAGCGGCAATTTAGCCCGGAAGCTTGACCGATCAAAGGGGGGAAACTAAAGCATTTTCCATCATGCCGAAGTCCATTGACGCAATTTCATACTATCAGGCCACTGCAACCCCACATAGCAGTCACCCGGCCCTTGCAGGAGATGTCAACGCCGATGTCTGCATCATCGGTGCGGGCTTCACCGGCGTGTCGGCTGCCATGGAACTGGCGCAGGCCGGCTACAGGGTCGTGGTCCTCGAGGCCGAAACCGTGGGCTATGGGGCTTCGGGCCGGAATGGCGGTCAGATCTGCACCGGCTTCTCGTCGGGTCAGGGCAAGATCGAGGCGCAGCTCGGTAAGGACGACGCGCGAAAGTGCTTCGACCTCGCCGAAGAATCGAAGCGGCTGATCGTCGATCGGATCGCCGAGCACAAGATCGATTGCGACCTGGTCTGGGGTTACATCCATGCCATTCCGAAACCGGGACAGTTCGACGGGCTGAAGGAATGGAAGGACGAGTATGACGCGCTGGGCTACACCGACACCCGGATCTTTACAAAGGCCGAACTCGAGGAACGCCTTGACACGCGGATCTACTACGGCGCGCTGCGCGAGGGTGGCGCAGGCCACTTTCATCCGCTGAACTATTGCCTGGGACTGGCCCGCGCCGCGGTCGCGGCTGGAGCCGTGATCCACGAGAAGAGCCGCGTCCTCGACGTCGAGACCGGGAGCAATCCCTGGGCCCGCACCGCAGGCGGCAAGGTTTCGGCCAAGTACATGATCATTGCCGGGAACGCCTATCTCGGCCGCACCGTGCCCAAGCTCTATGGCCGGGTGATGCCCGTGAGCAGCTATATCCTGGCGACCGAACCCCTTGGCGAGAACCGCGCAAGGGCCCTGATCCGCGACAACGAAGCGGTGGCCAACACAAACTTCATCGTCGACTACTACCGGCTCACACGCGACACCCGCATGCTTTTCGGCGGCCGCGCGAGCTACTCCACGCTGGAGCCGCCCAACCTCGGCGCCTACATGCGGCCGCGGATGACGGCGGTCTTCCCGCAGCTGCGCGATGTGAAGATCGACTATGCCTGGGGCGGCTATATCGCCATCACGTCCAACCGCATGCCCGACTGCGGACGGTTGTCGCCCACCACCTATTATGCCCATGGCTATTCCGGCCAGGGCGTGGCACTTGCCGGACTCTACGGAAAGCTGATGGCCGAGGCGATCCGCGGCACGGCCGAGCGTTTCGACCTGCTTGCACGCATCAAGCACCTGCCCTTCCCCGGCGGCCCGATCCGCACGCCCATCCTTGTGGCTGCCATGCTCTATTACCGCATTCGCGATGCCTTGAGTTGAACATGAACCTTCTGTCCTCGCCCTTCACACTGCGCGGCCTCGCCCTGAAGAACCGCGCCATCGTGGCACCCATGTGCCAGTACTCGGCGCAGCATGGCGCCGTGAACGACTGGCACCTCGTGCATCTCGGCCGCTTCGCGCTTGGCGGGTTCAGCCTCGTGATCGTCGAGGCCACGGGCGTGACACCCGAAGGCCGCATCACCTATGCCTGCCCCGGCCTGTGGGAAGATGCCCAGATCGCGCCGATGAAGCGGATCGTCGATTTCCTTCATGCCAACGGAGCGGCAGCCGGGATTCAGCTGGCCCATGCCGGGCGCAAGGCGTCTTCGCCCCTGCCCTGGCGCGGCAGCTACAACGAGACGGACGCCGAAAGGGCTGCGCTTGCCTTCGAGGATTGGACCCCCGTTGCGCCCAGTGCCGAGCGCCATGCGGCAAGCTACAAGATGCCCGAAGCGCTGGACGCAGAGGGCCTCGCCCGAATTCGTGACGGATTTGTCGCGGCCGCGCGGCGAGCCGGGATGGCGGGCTTCGACGTCATCGAAATCCACTCGGCCCATGGCTATCTGCTGAACCAGTTCCTTTCGCCGGCAGCCAACAGGCGCACAGACACCTACGGAGGGTCGCTGGCCAATCGCATGCGGTTTCCCCTCGAGGTGGCCGAAGCGGTCCGCGGCGTGTGGCCCGAACACAAGCCGCTGTTCGCGCGTATCTCCGCCACGGACTGGATCGACGGCGGCTGGACGGTGGAGGACAGCATCATCTATGCGAAGGAACTGAAGGCGCACGGCGTCGATCTCATCCACTGTTCGTCGGGCGGCTTCGATGGCGCCAAGCCACAGGTGGGCGCGCTCTATCAGGTTCCCTTGTCGGCCGCCGTGCGGCGTGGTGCGGAGATTCCCACCGCCGCCGTCGGGCTCATCACAACAGCGCAGCAGGCCGAGTCGATCCTCGCTGCGGGCGACGCCGATCTCATCGCATTGGCGCGGCAGGCGCTGGAAGATCCCAATTGGGCTCTTCATGCCCAGCACGAGCTGGATGGCGGCGATGCCGTCTATGCCGGATGGCCGCAGCAGGCAGGATACGCCATCCGCAACAAGGACCGCGCGCTGGGCGGCCGGACGTAAGGCCTCATTCCGGGATCGGCACCGACCGCGCGCCGCGCTGCCAGGCACGCAGGCACAGATATTCCATGATCAGCGAAGCCGCGGCACCGGAGGTGACCTCGGAATGGTCATAGGGCGGCGACACTTCAACGAGATCCATGGCGACGAAGTTGATGCCGGTCAGCTTGCGCATGACCGAGGCGGCCTGGTGATAGCTGAGGCCGCCCGGAATGGGCGTGCCCGTGCCCGGTGCGACCGAGGGATCGAGGCAGTCGATGTCGAAGGTCAGATAGGCCTTGTTCTTGCCCACCACCTTGCTGACGATATCGGCCACCTGCTGGGCCGAGCTGTCATGCACCTCGTCAGCATAGACGATGCGGAAGCCATAGGTGCGCTCACCGGTGAAGACCGTGCGGATGCCGATCTGAACGGAGTGCTTCGGATCGATGAGGCCCTCGCGGACGGCATAGCCGAACATGGTACCATGATCGATGCGGCCGCCATCATCAGGCTCGACGTCGCGATGCGCGTCGAAATGGACGAGCGACAGGGGGCCGTGCTTCTTCGCATGGGCCTTGAGCAGCGGATAGGTTATGTAGTGGTCGCCGCCCAGCGTGATCATCTCGGCGCCGGAGCCAATGATTCCGGCTGCGTGGTTCTCGAGCGTGACCGGAAAATCCTCCTTGCGGCCCCAGTCGAAGAAACAGTCGCCATAGTCGATAACCGCGAGCGTCTCGAAGGGGTCGAAGTTCCAGGGCCAGAACGGGCCCCAGGCATTCTCGGCAGAGGCTTTGCGGATGCCCTCCGGGCCCATGCGCGTGCCGGAACGGTGCGATACCGCCTGGTCGAAGGGCACACCGGTGACGGCAACATCCACGCCGGCAAGGTCGCGCGTATACTTGCGGCGCATGAAGGAGAGCGCACCGGCATAGGTCGGCTCCCACTGCGTTCCCTTCAGATTCTCGCGCCGGAAGGCGCTGTCCCCCGGAACGGAGGACATGTTCTTCATCTCGAGTGACATCCGCTACTCCGTAAGGACGATGGAATCTTCCGGGGCCCAATGCACCCAGACCTTCTGGCCGCGCTCAACACCGGAGCCGCCTTCGCGCGATTCATTCTGGACATTGACCGAGAGGTCGAGCCCGTCCTTGCCTTCGATCACCACGTGGCTTGTGTCGCCATAATAGGCAACATCGCGCACCTTGCCCTGCAGCTTCAGGATCTTGTCGGACTTGGGTTCGGTCTTGCCGATCTTCAGCTTCTCGGGCCGCACCGCAATGGCGATCGCGCTGCCAACCTGCGACGCGCTCATCAGTTCCACCTTGCCGAGTCCCTTTGCATCGCAGGTGATCGCCTTGCCCTTCTGGCCGGTGACGGTCGCATCGATGAGATTCACCTTGCCGATGAAATCCGCCACGAAGCGATTCTTCGGATGCTCGTAGAGTTCGACCGGCGTGGCGATCTGCTGCACGGCACCCTTTTCCATGACCGCGATGCGGCTGGCCATGGAGAGCGCTTCATCCTGGTCATGGGTGACAATGATGAAGGTGATGCCGACCGTCTCCTGCAAACGGGTCAGTTCCATCCGCATGTCGTCGCGCAGCTTGGCATCCAGCGCCGAAAGCGGTTCGTCGAGCAGCAGAACCTTGGGGCGCTTCACGAGCGCGCGGGCAAGGGCCACGCGCTGGCGCTGCCCGCCCGACATCTGGTCGGGCCGGCGTTCCGCAAGGTGGGTGAGCTTCACCATCTCGAGGCCTTCGGCCACCCGGCGCTTGATCTCGTCGGGCGCAACCCCCGTGACCTTCAGGCCATAGGCGACGTTCTGCTCCACTGTCATGTGCGGAAACACCGCATAGGACTGAAACACCATGTTGGTGGGCCGCTTGTTGGGCGGCGTCAGCGCCATGTCCTGGCCGCCAATCATGATCTGTCCCGAAGTTGGCGTCTCGAGACCGGAGATCATCCGGAGCAGCGTGGTCTTGCCGCAGCCGGACGGCCCCAGCAGCGCGAAGAACTCGTTCTGGTCGATGTCGAAGGAAATGTTGTCGACGGCGATGACGCCGCCGGCAAACTTCTTGGACACATTGCGGATGGAGACGATGGGTTCGGTCATGGTTCAGCCCTTACCCGACTTTTCGGGAGCCTGGAGTTTCATTGCGATGACGGTGGCGATAACGGTGATCACGATCAGCACCGTGGACGCTGCGTTGATCTCCGGGGAAACGCCGCGGCGCACCAGCGAGTAAACCTTCACCGGGAAGGTGACGGTTTCCGGCCCGGACGTGAAGAAGGTGATGACGAAGTCATCCAGCGACAGTGTGAAGGCGAGCAAGGCACCGGCAATCAGGCCGGGCTTCATGTAGGGCACGATGATGCTCCAGAAGGTCTGCCACTCGCTGGCGCCAAGATCCTTCGAGGCTTCCTCCAGTTGCCGGTTGAAGCCGACAAGGCGCGATCGCACCACCACCGCGACGAAAGGGAAGCAGAACGAGACATGGGCGATCACGATGTTCGACAGATTGAGCGGCCATGGCATGTTGACCACAGCATTCATCATGCCCGTGTTCACGAAGAACATCAGCAAGGCCACGCCCATGCAGATTTCCGGGATGACGATGGGCAGCGCCATGAAGCCCTCATAGGCCCCCTTCATCGGAAAACGGAAGCGCCAGAGCAGCAGGGCGACGAGCGTGCCAATGATGGTTGCGAGTATGGTGGCCAGCAAGGCGATGACCAGCGAGTTGATCAGCGCCTCCTGCAGCGAGACGTTGTTCCACGCCTTGGTGTAGTTCTCCAGCGTGAAGCCGCGCCAGACGATGCCGCGCTTGTCGGTGTTGAAGGAAAAGGCCACCAGCGTGATGATGGGCATGTAGAGCGCGAAGAAGATCGCGGCGAACAGCACCTTGAGCCAGAGGCGGTTGCCGTAGTCGAGAGGCCCCTGCCCCGGTTTCAGCTGCGCGGCCATCAGACGTCCACTCCCTTGCTGTTCCTGGAGAAGAGCCAGCGCAGCGCCAGGGCGCCGAAGGTGGCGTACATGAGCAGGAAGGACAAGGCGGCGCCGAAGGGCCAGTCGTTGGCGGATTTGAACTGCCGCTCGATCACATTTCCGATCATCTGCGAGTCCGTACCGCCGAGCAGGTCCGGCGTCAGGAAGGATCCGAGGCACGGAATGAAGACAAGGATGATGCCGGAGATAATGCCCGGCATGGTCAGCGGAACCGTGACCTTCATGAAAGTCTGGAACTGCGAGGCGCCGAGGTCGAGGCTGGCCTCCAGGAACGAGCGATCGAGACGCTCGATGGTGGCGTAGAGCGGCAGCACCATGAAGGGCATGTAGACATAGACGAGGCCGGTGATGACGGCGAAATCATTGTTCAGCATATCGAAGGGACCGAGGCCGACCCATCCCAGCACGCTGTTGACATAGCCCTGCCGGCGAAACACCGCGATCAGCGCATAGGTGCGGATCAGCAGGTTGATCCAGAAGGGAAGAATGACGAGCAGCAGGAGCAGCGGCTTCCACTTGGGTGGTGCGAAGCAGATACCGAAGGCGATGGGATAGGCGGTTGCAAGGCAGAGCGCCGTCGCCAGGGCGCTGACCCAGATCGACTTCCAGATGATCTTGAGGAAGACCGGGTCGAAGGCGCGGAGATAGTTGGACAGCGTGCCGGAGATGTCGATCTCGGTGATCGAAACCTGCCCGTCGATCACCGCCTTCTCGCCGAAGGACATAAAGAACAGGAACGCGAGGGGAATGACGAAAAACGCCAGAAGCCAGAACGTGCCTGGTGCAGCAAACGTCCAGAAGACGTTTCGGTTTTCCTTCCAGCTCTCCAAGATCCGCCCTCTCCCCGTTTGGTTTTTTCTTGAACCTAGCCCAGGCCGAGGGGCCTCGGCAACCCGCCTGTGCCTCAGAGCCGGGCGAGCGCCCGGTCGATCGCTGCAACGGCGAATTCGGCATTCTCCCGCGAGAACACCAGCGGTGGCCTGATCTTCACGATGTTCCCGAGCTTTCCTTCGCTCCCCACCAGCACGCCCTCGTCACGCAGCAGGTTCACCAGACGCGAGGTTTCCCGGGCGGCCGGCTCGCGGCTGTCCCTGTCGCGCACGAGTTCCACACCGGTGGCGAGGCCGACGCCCCGTACATCGCCGATGAGGCCATGGCGCTGCATCAGGCTGCGGAGCCCTTCGCGGAAATAGGCGCCGGTGACGCGGGCATTTTCCACCAGTCCTTCGTCGTGCACCACGTCGAGCACTGCGATCCCCGCCGCGCAGGCGACATTGCCTCCGCCGAAGGTGGAGAAGAACGGCCCATTCCTGAGGAAGTTCTCGAGAATCTCGTGACGGGTGATCACCGCACCGACCGGGTATCCGTTGCCCGCCGGCTTGCCGATGGTGATGAAGTCCGGCACCACGCCATGATGCCGGTGTCCCCAGAAATGGGTGCCCATGCGGCCATATCCCGACTGCACCTCGTCGGCAATGAACAGCCCGCCCGCCGCACGGACCCGGTCGACAACCGCCTGCAGATAACCGGGCGCGACATCGAGGATGCCGTTCGTCATGAAGGCGGAGTCGGTCATGAAGGCAGCCAGGCCGAAGCCTGCCTCCCGCAGCGCGGCAATCGGTGCATCAGCCATGGCCGCATAGGCCTCGGCCAGTCCCGGCTCTCCCCGCCGGTAAGGGCCGCGATAGTCATCCGGCGGCGCAAGCAGCCGGATATGCGGTGCATTCCAGCTTGCAGGCGCATTTGAGGGCGAGAAGGCATCGATGGCTTCCGAGACGCCGTGATAGGCGAATTCCATCGCAAGGCCGCCACGATTGCCCGTCCAGGCCTTTGCCATGCGCCAGGCCAGGTCATTGGCCTCGCTGCCGGAGTTCACAAAGACAACGGCACCCAGGCTTTCATGCGAGAGTTCGATCAACCGCTCGGCATAGTTGATCGATTCATCCGTCAGATAGCGCGTGTTGGTGTTGAGCTTCCGCGCCTGCCGGGCAATGGCCTCGGTCACATAGGGATGACAGTGCCCCACGCAGGGCACGTTGTTGTAACAGTCCAGGAAGCGCCGCCCGGTGTCATCGAGGAGCCAGATGCCGTCCCCGCGCACCATGTGAAGCGGCGGATCGTAGAAGACGTAAGGCTTCTGCCCCATGACCTGGCGGCGGCGTTCGAGGATATCTCCGGATTGCGGCGCTGCTGCTGCCGGGGGGAAGGCGGCCGCCCGGCGGATCGTCGCATGAAGGCGGTCGCGGCCGATGGCCCTCAGCTCGCGGATCAGCGGAATGGCCCGGCTGTTGAACTGTCCGAAATAGCCCTGCGGAGAAATGCCCATGCTCGCCTTGAGGCTCTCGACCAGCGCCGTCATCAGCAGGCGCACCTCGATCATGTCGAGGATCACCTCGGTTTCCGCCTCCTCCAGCGGCGCGGCCCGGCAATATCCCCGCACCATCTCGTAGATGGTGGCGGCGTGATCGCGGCCTGGAAAGAGGAAATCGGAGACGGCGTTGGACAGATCCTGCACCAGCGGCGCATGCACGAGGTCGCCGAAGTCGATGAGGCCGGTGATCGTTGCATCGTCGGCCATGAGAGTGTTGTAGGGATGAATGTCACCGTGGATGATCTGGCTGCGCAGCTTCGCAAGCTTCGGTACGGTCAGTACGCGGTGCGTGGACAGGACCTCGCGCGCCAGCGGCCGGTCTTCCGGGAGAAGACCCTCGACATGGTCCGCCAAGTCGCCGGCATGCTGCGTGTCCCAGACGAGTCGCCTTCCGGCCGGTGCGCCGTGAATGAAGCCGCGCATCGCCACGCCGAGTCGCGCGAGCATCTCGCCCAGGCGCCGCAAGGCGGCCGTCGAAAGGTCGGCCTCCCCGATCACATGGCCGGGCAGATAGGACAGCAGCATGACCGGATAGGCCCGGCCATCGAAGGGAAGCACCGGCAGAGCCTCTCCGTTCCGGTCGCGGATGAGGCGCGGCACCGGCAAGGCGACATCGCTGCGGGCGATGTGTTCCAGCAGCAATGCCTGGCAGGCGATGATGGCATCGCCCTCGTCGGGATTGCACAGCTTGAAGACATAGGAGCGCCCGCCTTCGACGGTGAGGCGATGGTTCTGATCCCGCTCGCCCTCGAGCGGCTGCCACGCTGCCGTCAGGCCGTAGCGATCAAGCAGAAAGTTCTGCAACACTTCCAGCGGCAGACGTGGCGGATGCAGGCTCTTGACCATGATCAGTCAGGGAAGGAAAACCGGGCGGCGGATGATCCCGCCGCCCGTCGCGAAGTGTTGTGGCTCAGGCCGCGAGAACCCTGGTCCAGATCTCGTCGCGGACCTTGGTGGCCTCTTCGCCGAGATAGAGGCCGGGTTCGCACTTGGCGATGATCTCGGCTGAGGGGAAGATCACCGGATTGTTGCGGTAATCTTCCGGCATGAGATCCTTGGCGGCCCTGTTGGCCGTTGCGTAAAGGATCGTCTCGGCGATGTGCTTGCCCTCTTCTGCACCCATCACGAAGTTGATGAAGGCATGGGCATTCATCGGATGCGGCGCGCCCACCGGAATGGCGAGCGTGTCCTGCCAGAGCAGCGAGCCCTCGGTCGGCACCACATAGGCGAGGTCCTCGTCTTCGGTGATGACCTGCTTGATGTCGCCGTTCCATTCCATGCAGGCATCCACTTCGCCAGAAGCCAGAAGATCCTGGCCGTTGTCGTCGGCGAAGACCTTGATGTTCTTCTTCTGGGCGATGAGCAGCGCTTCAGCCTTCTTCAGTTCCTCGATGTTGGTCGAGTTCCAGGAATAGCCGAGGTACTTCAGCGTGGCGCCGAGGCAGTTCGAGGCGTCGCCCAGCAGCGCGATGTTGCCGGCATACTGGTCGGAGTCGAGCAGGATCTTCCAGCTGTCGACCGGCTCGGCCACCTTGGACTTGCGGTAGCCGATGCCCAGCGTTCCCCACATGTAGGGAATCGAGAACTTGCGGCCCGGATCGAAGTCGGCATCCCTGAAGGGCTCGTCGATGTTGGCCATGTTCGGGATCTTCGCGTGATCCAGAGGCATGATCATGTTGGCCTTGATCATACGTTCCAGATTGTCGTTGGTCGGAACGATGACGTCATAGCCGGGGTTGCCGCCCTTGAGCTTGGCAAAGAGCTCGTCATTGTCGGCGAAGAGATCGAGGCGCACCTCGATGCCGGTCGCTTCATTGAAGTCGGCGAGCGTGTTCTCGCCGATATAGGTATCCCAATTGTAGAAGTTGAGCTTCTTTTCCTCTTCGGCCATCGAGAAGCGCGGGAGGATGGTGAGGCCAGCGGCCAGCGAAGCAGTGCCCTTCAGCACCATGCGCCGGTTCAGCCGGAACTTCGGACGATAAGCACTCATGTTTGTTACCCCTCTGAGGTGTTGTCTGGCACGTCGCTCTCTGGCGTATTCTGGTGCCGGTTGGTGCGCCGGCTGCCGCCCGGACCCAGTCAGGCCCCCATCACGGCAGTCGGCGAATTCGCTTGATAAATCCTAACTCACTCCATCTCGGATTTCACATCCGCATAGGTTGCATCGAGAGCGAGCCGCGCGAGGCGGACGAGTTCGTCGATTTCCTTCTTGGTGATCACGAAAGGCGGTGCAAGGACCATCGTGTCCCAGCACGCCCGCATGATCAGGCCATTCTTGAAACAGTAGTCCCGGCACTTGGTGCCGACGCGGCCGGAATCCTTGAAGCGGCTGCGCTTGGCTTTGTTGCTGGACAGCTCGATGGCGCCGATGAGGCCCATGGACCGCGTCTCGCCCACGATCGGATGGTCGCGCAGCGAGGCAAGGGCCTGGGCGAAATAGGGTCCAAGCTCGCGGCAACGGTCGACCAGCTTTTCCTGCTCAAGGATCTCGATGTTCTTGAGGGCCACGGCGGCGGCGACCGGGTGACCGGCATAGGTCATGCCGTGATAGAATTCGCCGCCCAGCTCGAAGAAGTCCTTGATGATGTGGTCGGCGAAGGCCACGGCACCGATCGGCAGATAACCTGACGACAGGCCCTTGGCCATCGGAACGATGTCCGGCTCGAAACCCAGCGACTGGAAACCCCACCAGTTGCCGGTGCGGCCAAAACCGCAGATCACTTCGTCGGAGATGATCAGCACGCCATACTTGCGGCAGATGCGCTGCACCTCCGGCCAGTAGGTGGTGGGCGGGATGAGCACGCCGCCGGCGCCCTGGATCGGTTCGCCGATGAAGGCGGCGACATTGTCGGGGCCGACTTCCAGGATCTTCTTCTCGACCGCCGCCGCCGCCTCGAGGCCGAATTCCTCCGGGGTCTTGTCGCCGCCGAAGTCATACCAGTAAGGCTGCTGCACATGATGGAAGCCCGGGAACTCGGTGCCCACCTGCTCGTGCATGCCCTGCATGCCGCCGAGGTTTGCCGCCACCATGGTGGAGCCGTGATAGCCCCGCGTGCGGGCGATGAAGTGCTGGCGGTAGGGCTTGCCCTTGAGCTTCCAGTAGTGGCGCACAAAGCGCACGATGGTGTCGTTGGATTCGGAACCCGAGTTGGTGAAGAAAATGTGCTTGAAGCGCTCGGGCATCACCGAGGAGATCTTGGCGGCCAGCTCGGTGGCCGGCACCGTGGTCGTCTTGAAGAAGGTGTTGTAGTAAGGCAGGTCCTGCATCTGCCTATAGGCGACCTCGGCCAGCTCCTTCCGTCCGTATCCGACATTGACGCACCACAGGCCCGACATGCCGTCGAGCAGCTTGTTGCCATTGGCATCCCATATCCAGATTCCGTCGGCCTGGGTCATCACCCGCGGGCCGCCTTCCGCGTGGAATGACTTGTGGTCCGTGAAGGGATGGAAATGGTGTTCGATGTCGGCCTTCACAACTTCGGCGACATTGATGTTCTTGGCGTGGATCGTCATTTCGTTCTCCAAATCAACATGCAGCAATGGGCCCCGCAAGGGCCTGATTCAACTTACAAAACGGAGAGAAACTAGGGCTTGAAGCCGATCCGGGCGCAATGCAGCATCACCTCGTCATGGACCGTGCGGGTCCAGACCGGCAGGAGAATGCCAGAGGTGGTCATGTGGAAACACATAGCCCCGGTTATCATTTTCGGCTCAAACTTGCAACAAATTGACTCGGACGGCAGGTTTCGCTTGCCAGCTTTCCGGAATTGTCATCTTATTGCAATGCAGCATAGGGCGGGGGATGGCCGGGATCTTCGATGAAATGCAGGGTGAAGGGGGAGCCGTCCGGGACCCTTACGGCCGCATTGAGCAATGGCTCAGGACGCTGGGCAAGAAGGATGTGGCCCATGCCCTGAAGGAGGCCGAGGCCATGTTCCGGCGCCAGGGCATCACTTTCGCGGTCTATGGCGAGAGCGAAGCCTCGGAGCGCCTCATCCCCTTTGATATCATCCCGCGGGTCTTCGCCGCCGCCGAGTGGCGGAAGTTGTCGGCCGGGATCGAGCAACGGGTCCGGGCGCTGAACGCCTTCATCCATGATCTCTACCACCGCCAGGAAATCCTCAGGGCCGGCCGCATCCCGCAGGAGATTATTATCCAGAACGATGCCTTCGTACCGGAGATGATCGGCGTGAACCCGGCCCGCGGCATCTATGCCCATATCATCGGAATCGATATCGTCCGGGTAAGCGAGAACGAGTTCTATGTTCTCGAGGACAATTGCCGCACACCTTCGGGCGTGTCCTACATGCTCGAGGACCGCGAGGCGATGATGTACCTCTTCCCGGACCTCTTCGCGCGCCATCGCGTGGCACCGGTCGAGAATTACCCCGCCATGTTGCGCAAGACGCTGGAAAGCGTGGCCCCGCCTGCCTGCAAGGGCGAGCCGACGGTGGTGATCCTGACACCCGGCATCCACAACTCGGCCTTCTTCGAACATGCCTTCCTCGCCGACGAGATGGGCGTGGAACTCTGCGAGGGTGGCGACCTTTTCGTCTCCGATGGCTATCTCTACATGCGTACGACCCAGGAACCGAAGCGGGTGGATGTCGTCTACCGCCGGATCGACGATGCCTTTCTCGACCCCCTCGCCTTCCGGCCGGAATCGGCCATCGGCGTTCCTGGCATCATCGACCTCTACCGCGCGGGCCGCGTGACGCTGGTCAATGCGCCGGGCACCGGCATCGCCGACGACAAGGCGATCTACACCTACATCCCGGACGTCATCGAGTTCTACACCGGCGAAAAGCCGCTGCTGAAGAATGTGCCGACCTGGCGCTGCGCCGACCCCGGCGATCTCTCCTATGTTCTCGACCACCTGCCCGAGCTGGTGGTGAAGGAGGTCCACGGTTCCGGCGGCTACGGCATGCTCGTAGGCCCGACCTCGTCACGCAAGGAGATCGAGACCTTCCGCGCCAAACTGAAGGCAAGGCCGCGCAACTACATCGCCCAGCCGACGCTGGCCTTGTCGGCGGTGCCCACCTTCACCAATTCCGGCGTGGCGCCCCGCCATGTCGACCTTCGGCCCTTCGTGCTCTCGGGCGATCAGGTGCGGATCACGCCGGGCGGCCTGACGCGCGTGGCACTGAAAAAGGACTCGCTCGTGGTGAACTCAAGCCAGGGGGGCGGCACGAAGGATACCTGGGTGCTGGAGGACTGATGCTCGGCAGGACGGCAGCCTCCCTGTTCTGGATGTCGCGCTACATGGAGCGCGCCGAGAACATGGCGCGCCTCCTCGAGGTCGGTTACCGAATCTCGCTGATGCCCGGCGCCGTGGAAGGCCACCGCGACGAATGGCGTTCGACGCTGCAGAGTGCCGCCTGCGACCTCACCTACGAGAGCCTGCATGACGACATCACCGCAAAGGACGTGATCCACTTCCTGATCTTCGACGAGCGCAATTCGTCGAGCATCAAGACCTCCATCCGCACCGCGCGCAACAATGCCCGCGCCGTGCGTACCGCGATTACCCGCGACGTGTGGGAGAGCATCAACACGACCTGGAACGAGCTGGCGCAAGTCAAGCCCACAAGCCTTACGGCCGACCGCCTGCCGGAGTTCCTGCAATGGATCAAGCAGCGGGTGATGTCGTTCCGTGGCGCCCTGCTCGGCACCATGCTGCGCAACGACACCTACTGTTTCAGCCAGATCGGAAACTTCATCGAACGCGCCGACAACACGGCGCGCATTCTCGACGTGAAGTACTTCATCCTCCTGCCCAAGCCCACCGACGTGGGCAGCGATCTCGACATGCAGCAATGGGCACAGATCCTGCGCTCGGTCTCGGCGCACCGCTCCTACCGCTGGTTCTACCGCGACAGCAACTACCGGCCATGGCTGGTCTCCGAGTTCCTCATCCTGCGCGAGGAAATGCCGCGCTCGCTGGTGTTCAGCTATCAGTGGATCAACCTGGCGCTGGCCGGTCTGCAGTCGCTCTATCAGAAGCGCTATCCCTGCCACGAGATGGCCTTCGATACCTACCAGCGCCTCAAGAACGGCAGCATGGACGAGATCTTCCAGGGCGGGCTGCATGAGTTCCTGCAGGACTTCATGGCCAGCAACAACAGGCTGTCGGCGTCCATCGCAACGACTTACAACTTTCCATGACGCCCATGCGCCTCCAGGTCCTGCATGAAACCCACTACGACTACGATACGCCCCTGGCCTACTCCGCCCAGCGCCTGCACCTGACGCCGCTGGATTTCGCATCGCAGAAGGTGGTCAGCTGGGCCATCGCCACGCCGGGCATCGAGGCGGCACTCACCTATCTCGACGGCTTCGGCAACCGCGTGCACCTCGTCACCTGCGAGAACCAGACAGGACCGGTCAGCATCGTCGCGTCCGGCATCGTCGAGGTCAGCGACACGGCCGGCGTCGTCAGGGGGCTGACCTGTGCAGCTCCCGACGCGGTCTTCCTGCGCCAGACGCGGGCCACTCAGCCCAGCACGGCCATCGCTTCGCTCGCCAGCCGCGTGGCCGGCCAGTACCCCAACACGCTGGAACTCCTGCATGCCCTGATGGGCGAGATCCACGCCCGGGTCGCCTACGAGATCGGTTCGACCCATGCCCATACCACCGGGGCGGAGGCCTTCGCGGAGGGCCGGGGCGTCTGCCAGGACCACGCGCATATCTTCATCGGCGCTGCGCGAAACCTCGGCCTGCCGTCGCGCTATGTGACCGGTTATCTGGTCACCGGCGACGGGGCCTCCTCGACGGCCGCACATGCCTGGGCCGAGACGCTTGTGCCAAACCTCGGCTGGGTGGGCTTCGACCCCGCCAACTGCAAGTGCCCGACCGACCATTATGTCCGGGTGGCTGGCGGCATCGACGCCGGCGGCGTCACCCCCATCCGGGGAACTAGGCGCGGCGGGGATACCGAACGGATGAGGGTTGAAGTCCGCGTCGAGATCGCACAACAGTAAGGAGGCGATTCCGCTGGGGCTTACTCGATGACCTATTGCGTGGGACTGTTGCTTGACGAGGGCCTGGTCATGGCCGCCGATACCCGGACCAATGCGGGTGTCGACAATGTCGGCAAGTTCAAGAAACTGCACACATGGTCGAAGCCGGGCGAGCGCATCTTCGTGCTGCTCACTGCCGGCAATCTGGCCGTCACCCAGGCCGTGGTCAGCATGCTGACCGAAGGAACCCAGGAGAAGCCGAAGAAGGGCAGCGAGAGCCTTTTCACGGTGAAGACCATGTTCCAGGCCGCCCGCCTCGTCGGCCGGGCCATCCGGGACGTGAAGAGGATCGACGGGGAATCGCTTTCCGCCGGAAGCGACGCCTTCGCCGCCAGCTTCATCTTCGCCGGGCAGATCGGGAAGGAGAAGCCGCGGCTCTTCCAGATCTATTCGGCCGGCAATTTCATCGAAGCCACGCCCGACACGCCCTTCTTCCAGATCGGCGAGCACAAGTACGGCAAGCCGATCCTTGACCGCGTCGCCCGCAACGAGATGAAACTGGGGGATGCGGCCAAGATGGTCCTGCTGTCCTTCGACTCCACCCTTCGCTCCAACCTCAGCGTAGGCCTTCCCATCGACATGCTGACCTACGAGACGGGTTCGCTCAAGTTCGAGCACGTCAAGCGCATCGGTATCGACGACCCCTATTTCAAGATGCTGTCGTCCGAATGGTCCAAGGCGCTTCGGACGGCCTTTGCGAACATCGAGCCGTTCGATATCTAGCGAGTGCGAAGGGCGCGCAGCGTTCGCCTGCAATCATTGGCCATTCGTCCCTAGCCATTCGCTGCGTTCACGAAGGCCGCCGCCATCAGCCGCTGCGTGTAGGGGTCCTGCGGATGATCCATCACGTCGTCGGGACTCCCCTGCTCGACCACCACGCCATTTTTCATGACCATGATGTGATCGGCCATGGCACGGACCACCGCAAGGTCGTGGCTGATGAAGAGATAGGAGAGATTGTTGGCGCTCTGAAGGTCACGCAGCAGCTCGATGATCTGCTTCTGGACCTGGCGGTCCAGCGCCGAGGTGGGTTCGTCCAGCACCACCACCTTGGGCTTGAGGATGATGGCCCGGGCGATGGCGATGCGCTGCCGCTGGCCGCCGGAGAACTCGTGCGGGTAGCGGTTGCGCAGAAGCGGATCGAGTTGCACCTCCTCGAAGGCCTTGGCGGCCCTCAGGTCGCGGTCACGGCGGGAGATCGAGGGCTCGTGCACCAACAGGCCTTCGGTCACGATCTGGCCCGCCGTCATGCGCGGGCTGAGCGACCCGAAGGGATCCTGCAGGACAATCTGCAGCTCCTTGCGGAGCGGCCGCATGGCTTCCTTGTCGAGCCTGGCGATGTCGCGGCCGTCGAAGCGGATGGCCCCTTCGCTGGGCAGCAGCCGCAAGAGCGCGCGCGCCAGGGTCGACTTGCCGGAACCGGATTCGCCAACCACGCCGATTGTCTGCCCCTGACGCAGCGAGACCGATACGCGGTCGACGGCCTTCAGGACGATGGGGGGCCCGGACAGGAACCCGCCGCCGATCTTGAAGGAGACGGTCACGCCCGTACCGTCGAGAATGCGCGGCGCGGTGGCGGGCGGCGGCGCCTTGCGGCCGGTGGGTTCGGCCTCCAGAAGTGCCCGCGTGTAGGGATGCCTGGGATGGGCGAAGAGTGCCGCCGTCTCGCCCTCCTCCACCACCTCGCCGTAGCGCATCACATAGACGCGGTGGGCGATGCGCTTCACGATGTTGAGGTCATGAGTGATGAAGACCATGCCCATGCCGAGACGCTGCTGCAGGCTCGCCATGAGTTCGAGGATCTCGGCCTGGATGGTCACGTCCAGCGCCGTGGTGGGTTCATCCGCGATCAGCAGGTCCGGATTGTTGGCCAGCGCCATGGCGATCATCACGCGCTGCCGCTGCCCGCCCGACATTTCATAGGGATAGGATCCCATGCGGCGCTCGGCCTCGGGAATGTGGACGAGCTTCAGCATCTCGATGGCGCGCGACCGCGCCGCGGGGGCGCCCAGCTTCTGATGATGCATGATCGGCTCCATCAGCTGGTCGCCGATCGTGTAGAGCGGATCGAGCGAAGTCATGGGCTCCTGGAAGATCATGGTGATCTTGCGGCCGCGAATGGTGTTCAGCTCTGCCTTGGGAAGTCCGACGAGGTTGGTGCCACGATAGGATGCGACCCCTGCCGCCTGCCCGTTGCTGGCGAGAAGGCCCATGGTCGCCATCATCAGCTGGCTCTTGCCGGAGCCGGACTCGCCCACGATGGCCACCGTCTCGCCGGCCTTTACATGAAGACTAACACCCTTGACCGCATCCACGGCGCCATCGAGGGTCGAGAAGCGCACCCGCATGTCCTTGAGATCGAGGATGGTCTCGGCCATCGTCAGCGGTCCTTCGGATCGAGCGCGTCGCGCAGACCATCGCCCACAAAGTTCAGTGCAAACAGCGTCGAGGTCAGGAAGAAGGACGGGAAGAAGAGCAGCCAGTTGGCGCTGGGGATGTTCTTGGCGCCCTGCGAGATGAGCACGCCCCAGCTCGACATGGGCTCCTGTACGCCGAGCCCCAGATAGGACAGGAAGCTCTCGAGAATGATCACCTGCGGCACCAGCAGCGTCATGTAGATGACGACCGGCCCGAGGAGGTTCGGCACGATGTGGCGGAGCAGGATTCCGGTCCGGGTAACGCCCAGGGCTTCCGCGGCCTGAACATATTCCTGCCGCCGGATCGACAGCGCCTGGCCGCGCACGATCCGCGCCATGTCGAGCCACAGCACCGCGCCCACGGCGAGGAACATGAGCACGAAGTTGCGCCCGAAAAAGACCACCAGCATGATGACGAAGAAGATGAAAGGCAACGAATAGAGCACGTCGACGATGCGCATCATCACCTCGTCGGTCTTTCCGCCGATGAAGCCCGCGGTTGCGCCGTACAGGACGCCGATGACGACCGCCACCAGCCCGGCCAGGAGCCCGATCGACAGTGAGACCCGGCCGGCGATCAGCGTGCGGGTCAAGAGGTCGCGCCCCGACGTGTCCGTCCCGAAGAAGAAGTACTGCCGCTCGATATCGGCGCTCATGGTCATCCTGAGCCCGTCGGCAGGCTTGTCCAAGACCGCGGCATTCTCGAAGACGCTGGAGCGGTCGATATAGCGCGTCATCCGCTCGTCGACAGGCTTGGCCGAGGACACGGTGATCAGGATCTTGCCCCCCTCTTCCTTCCAGCCGTCGAGTTCGACGCGCGCGCGCTTCACGGCGTCCTTGACCGCCTGGTCGACCATCTCCGGCTTCGGATAGGCGGAGAGGCTGGGCGGCACGCGGTTGTAGTCCTGATAGATGGTATTGAAGGCATGCGGCGTGAACCATGGCCCTGCGATGCAGATCAAGGCCATGAAGATCAGGTAGTAGATGCTGATCATGGCGGCCCGATTGGCCCTGAGGCGCCCCCAGGCATCGGCCCAGAGCGAGCGTCCCTGCTGGGCGGGAAGCTGAGCGACGTCAGTCATATCGCACCCGCGGATCGACCACGGCGTAGAGCACGTCGACGATGAGGTTGAAAAGGATGGTAAAGATGGCGATGACCACCACCGTTCCCATCACCAGCGTATAGTCGCGGTTGAGCGCCGCCTCGACGAAATAGCGGCCGACGCCCGGAATGGAGAAGATCGTCTCCACGATGATCGAACCGGTCACCAGTGCTGCGGCAGCCGGACCGGCATAGGAGATGATCGGCAGCAGCGCGCCGCGGAGCGCATGCCGGATGATGATCGCATAGTCGGATAGCCCGAGCGCCCGCACCGTCCGGATATGATGCGAGCGCAGCGACTCGATCATGCTGCCGCGCATGAGGCGGGCCACCACCGCGAGCTGCGGCAGCATCAGGGTGAGGACCGGCCCCACCTTGTTGATGAAGGCGCCGTCGCCCCAGCCCCCGACCGGGAACCACTTCAGGGTGAGCGCGAAGAAAAGCTGGAAGAGCGGCGCGAAGACGAAGGTGGGAATGGTGCTGCCGGCCGTCGCCGTGGCGATCACAGCGTAGTCAGCCGTATGGTTCTGGTAGAGCGCGGCGATGATGCCGAGACAGCCGCCGATGAGCAGCGCCAGGAACAGCGCCGAACCGCCCAGCTGCATCGACACCGGCAGTCCCTGCGCGAAGAGTTCGGCGACGGTGAAGTCCGGCAGATTGTAGCTCGGACCGAAATCGCCGTGCAGCAGATTCCACAGATAGAGGAGGTATTGTTTCCAGAGCGGCTGGTCGAGGTGATAGACGCGCTCGAGATTGGCCTTGATGACGGGATTGAGGCCCTTCTCCTGGTTGAAGGGTCCGCCGGGCGCCACGCGCATCAGGAAGAAGGAGATCGTCACGATCACGAAGAGCGTCGGGACCGCGGTCAGAAAGCGTTTGAGGATATAGCGCAGCATGCGCGGACTACCGCCTGGCAAGGACAGGACCGCCCCGCGCGTTCACGGCGGAGCGGCCCTGATCGCGTGAGGATTATTCCTTGCTCAGGTAGCGGGTCGGGTGAACGTCCATGACGTTCTCCTCAAATCCCTTGACCTTGTCGGAAACGAGATTGTGGTAGCTGTAGTAGAGCAGCGGCACCACGCAGAGGTCGCGGGCGACGCCGATCGCCTCCGCCTGCGAGAGCAGCTTCATGCGCTCGCCTGCGTCCGTAGCAGCGGCCGCCTTTGCCAAGAGGTCATCATACTCCGGATTGGCATATTCGCCGTAGTTGTTGCCGGTTCCGGTCTTGCAAAGGGCCAGGAAGTTCTCCGGATCCTTGTAGTCGGCGATCCAGCCGGCGCGGGCGATGTCGAAGTCGCCATGCTGCTCGAGATGGCCGTAGTGGGTCTTGGTGTCGGTGTTCAGCAGCGTCACTTCGATTCCGAGCGGCTTCAACTGCTCCTGGATCGCCACGGCGGTATTCTTGTGGTTTTCCGAGGTATTGTAGCGGATCTCCATCTTCAGCGGCTTGTCGGGGCCATAGCCCAGCTCGGTGAGGATCTTCTTGGCCTCTTCTTCCCGATCAATCTGCCCCATTTCGGCGTAGTCAGTAGTCTTGGTCTCGTAGCCGGCAATACCAGGCGGCACAAACGAGTATGCTGGCAGCATTGTGTTCTGCCATACTTTCTCTGCCAAGATATCCCGGTCGATCGCCATGGACACGGCATGGCGGAGCTTCGCGTTATCCCACGGCGCCTTGGGAATCTTGAAAGCATAGTAGTAGGTGCCGAGGTATGGTCCGATCTTGATCTGATCGCCGAACTTCGCCTTCAGATCGGCGAGCTGCTCGGTCGGGATATCGTCGTTCATGTCGAGTTCGCCAGCCTCGAAGCGCTTCACGGCGGTAGAGCGATCTTCGGTCGGAACGTAGTTGACGACATCGATCTTCACATTCGCCGCATCGAAGAAGTTGGGATTCTTGGTCAGCTTGATGTGATCGTTGGGAACGAACTCGGTCAGGGTGTAGGCCCCGTTCGAGACCAGATTTCCGGGCTTGGTGAAATCCGCACCCTTGGCTTCGACATTGGCCTTGCTGACCGCGTAGGTCGCCTGATGGGTCAGCATCTCGAGGAAGTAGGGTGTCGGCGCGTTGAGCTGCACCTCGAGGGTCATGTCATCGACGGCCTTGATGCCGAGTTCCTCGGGCTTCTTCTTGCCGGCCGTGATGTCTTCGGCATTCACCACCGGTGCCAGCATGTAGGCGTATTCGGCGGCGGTCTCGGGATTGACCAGGCGCTGCCACGCGAAGACGAAATCATGCGCGGTTACAGGCGATCC
>JBGSNJ010000101.1:0-33154 GCA_041739715.1 Aestuariivirga sp. | reverse complement strand
GCGGCCCGGCGGCGGAGCCCCCTCCAATGCGCCATCGCGCTTCCGCGGCACGATCTCGCCGCGGCCCACGCCCGCGACATAGGCCACACCCTCTTCCTTGAGGATGTTCTGGACGCCGCGGATGGTATAGCCTTCCTTGTAAAGCAGGCTCCGGACGCCCTTCAGCAGTTCCACGTCGGCAGGGCGATAGAAGCGCCGCCCACCTGCGCGCTTCATCGGCTTGATCTGCGAGAAGCGGGTTTCCCAGAAACGCAGCACATGCTGCGGTACTTCAAGTTCCTGTGCAGCTTCGCTGATTGTCCTGAATGCGTCCGGGGATTTCTCCACCATCGTCTCCCCTCCGCGGGTCGTCCTCTGCGAAACCCGGCCTAGTCCTCGTCGGTTCCGCGCTCGAGGCCGTTGATAACGTTTTTCATCACCTGGCTCGGCCGGAACACCAATACCCGGCGAGGTGTGATCGGCACTTCCTCACCCGTCTTTGGGTTGCGACCGATGCGGCCGTTCTTCTGGCGAACCATGAAGGTGCCGAAGGACGACAGTTTCACGGTCTTGCCCGCGACAAGCGTGTCAGAAACCAAGTCCAGCATGGACTTTACCAGATCTGCCGATTCGCTGCGCGAAAGTCCGATCTGGCGGTGAACAGCTTCGCTGAGATCGGCGCGGGTCAAGGTCTTGCTGGTCATTCCCTAAGCTCCCCGGAACTGGTTTTTCCGAGAACGTATGACTCCCGCGGCGCCACGTCAACATTAAAAAATGCGGGAACTCAAGGGCTTAGATGCGAACCTCTAGTACCGCGCCAGAACCGCGCCCCAGGTGAATCCGCCGCCCATTGCCTCCATCAGCACAAGGTCGCCGCGCTTGATCCTGCCATCCTTGACGGCCACATCAAGGGCCAGCGGAATTGATGCCGCAGACGTGTTGCCGTGGCGATCCAGCGTCATGATGATGCGGTCTTCGGAGATGCCCAGTTTGCGGGCCGTACCCTCGAGAATCCTGCGGTTCGCCTGATGGGGAACGAACCAGTCGATGTCCCCCGGCTTCAATCCGGCTTCCGTGACCGTCTCTTCCATGACCGAGGCGATGTTGACCACCGCGTGTTTGAAGACCTCGCGGCCCTCCATGCGCAAATGCCCCACGGTTCCGGTGGTGGAAGGGCCGCCGTCCACATAGAGCTTGTCCGCATAGCGTCCATCGGAACGGATCCGGGTCGAGAAGATTCCGCGGTCTGCAATGCCTCCCGATCCGGCTTCCGCCGTAAGCACCACGGCACCGGCGCCATCCCCGAAGAGGACGCATGTCGTGCGGTCTGTCCAATCGAGAATGCGAGAGAAGGTTTCCGACCCGATGACCAGGGCACATTGCGCCTGTCCGCAACGGATCATCGCATTTGCGGTGGCGAGGGCATAGACAAAACCGGAACAGACCGCTTGCACGTCGAAGGCGGCACCGCGCGTGATGCCCAGATCTGCCTGGATCATGGTCGCGGTGGCCGGAAAGGTCTGGTCCGGTGTTGATGTCGCAAGGATGATGAGATCGACATCTGCTGGAACGCGGCCGGCGTCCTCCAGCGCCTTGCGGGCAGCGGCGAGGCCAAGGGTCCGCGTCGTTTCGCCCTCTCCGGCGATATGGCGGGCGCGAATGCCGGTGCGTTCCACGATCCACTCGTCGCTGGTGTCGACGACCTTGCTCATGTCGGCATTGGTCATGATGCGCTGCGGCAGGGCCGAGCCCACGCCCGCAATTACGGCGCGGCACGGGCCGGCCAATCCAGTCTGGGTCATACAGCGGTATCCGAAAGCACTTCGGCCTGTGGTTCGAGCCGCAGATGCAGCTTGGCCAGGTCGGTCGATATCTTGTTGACGAGATCGTTATGGACCATTTCGTAAGCCACATCGATGGCCGTTGCAAAGCCCAGCGCATCGGTGCCGCCATGGCTCTTCACCACAACGCCATTCAATCCGAGGAACACGCCGCCATTGTGCTTGCGGGGATCCATGCGGTCACGGAGCGCCCGGAAGGCGCCGGCCGCGAGGACGGCGCCCAGCCGTGACATCAGGGTCCGGTTCAGGGCCGCCTTGAGAAAGCTGGCCAGTTGCTTGGCCGTACCCTCGGCCGCCTTCAGCGCGATGTTGCCGGCAAAGCCCTCGGTCACCACCACATCGACCTTGCCCTGGCCAATGTCATCGCCTTCGACGAAGCCTTCATAGCGGATCGGCAGGTCGAGTTCGCGCAACAGGCGGGCGGCCTCCTTCACCTGTTCAACGCCTTTGATTTCCTCCACGCCGATGTTCAGCAGGCCCACGGTCGGTTTCTCCAGTCCGAAGAGGCAGCGTGCCATGGCTTCGCCCATGACGGCGAACTCGACCAGTTGGCGGGCATCAGCCCCAATGGTTGCGCCGACGTCCAGGACCACGCTCTCGCTTCGCAAGGTCGGCCAGATGGCGGCAATGGCCGGCCTCTGGATACCCGGCAGGGTCTTGAGGATGAACCGCGCCATTGCCATGAGGGCACCGGTGTTACCCGCGGACACGGCCACGTCGGCATCGCCCTGGCGGACAGAATCAATGGCCATCCACATGCTGCTCTTGCCGCGGCCTTGGCGCAGCGCCTGGCTGGGCTTGGCATCCATGGCCACGAAGACATCCGTGTGCCGGATTTCGGATTTCTCCTTGAGCCGGGGATGGCGCTCCAGAAGCGGTGCAATGCGGCTCTGGTCGCCGAAGAGGAGAAAACGGAAGTCAGGATGGCGGATTGCCGCCAGCTCCGCGCCAGGAATCACCACATCGGGACCGCGGTCGCCCCCCATCGCGTCCAGCGCCACGGTCAAATGTCGTTTGGTCTTCAAGATCTTGACGATGCCCCTCGCGGCTCAGTGCCGGACGCTGCGCACGTGACGCCCCCGTTCCCGGGGTGACATAGGCCATTGGACCGCAAAAGTCATTCCCAAAGCTTTGATTCACTCAATCTCACGTTGATTTCAGGTTCGACAATGCCGCAAAGGGTGAGGCCCCCTTCGCTGGCTCGTCCCCGGATTCAAGATGGTCGCCGAAGCTCTCCCCAGGCTTGCGCGGATAGGCATCCAGTTCCAGCGCAAGGGTTTCCGCAACGATCTCGCCCAGGTCGACCTCGCCCTGCAGGATCGGATCCGCGTCGGCCTCTTCGTTTGTCGGCGCTGCCCCCGGCGGCAGGAAGTATCGAAGAACCTCGTAGCTCACCTGATGCCGGAACGTCTCCAGGCTGACCACCGACACCTGATCCAGATCGGCCAGCACCCGCCCTTCGATCTTGAGTCCGCCGCCGCGCCAGGGCCTGGCCCGCAGGTCGGCAGATACCGCGTGAACAGCCGGAACGCCCAACCGGCGCGCCAGGGCCTCGCATTCTGCAGTTTCCGCGGCGATCTTTTCGAAGCTGCCATCGGCAGGTATTCTATCGACCAGCAGTGGCCGCGAAAACTCGACAGTGACCTGCTTCATCAGACTCCCTCCTCGAAGACAGCCCTGGCCGACATGATATCCGCCGCGGCCTTGGCCGCAAGTGTCTCGCGCGTCTTCCGCACATGGGCGGTCAGCGCCGCAAGGCCAGGTGGCGGCGCCCCGTCGGGATAGACGTTGCGGGACAGGGATTCCTCCAGCTCCGCAGCGGAACCCGCCAGGGCCCTGTCGTAAGCGGCCAGCCGCCCGTAGAAGGCTTCCGCCATCTTGCGGACTTTCTTTCCCACCGAGAGATCACCGACGCCCAACTCGCGCAGCGACCGATCCATGTCGCGAAAGAACTCGTCAACCAATTCCTGTCGAAAGGCCCGATCCTCGCCCTTGAGGCGGTCCAGCACCAGGAACATGTGCAGGGTGATCATGTCGAACCGGCCATCGTGCGTGTCCGGCACACCCCATTCCGCATAGGCAACGGGGCGCCGCGCCGCAGCCACAATTGCCTCATAGAGGGGACGGACGGGAAGCGTGGAACTTTGGAAGAAGCGTTTCAAAATCATCGTCTTGCTGAGCCCCCCTGTCTCGGGCAAAAGGAATCGAATAGCGTGTTCGCCAGATACAGGTCCGCAATCAGAACCATGCATCCATTCGCACCTTCGCGATTGCCTATGTGGCTTGCCGCAGCCGTCTGTGCAACCCTTGTTGCAGCTTGCACGCCCACCGTCGATCATCGTGGCTATGTGGCCAAGCCCGGCGCCTTCGATCAGATCAGTAACGGCATGTCCAAGACCGAGGTGGAATCGATCCTCGGATCTCCTTCCACCAGCGCCAGCGTGAACCTTCAGGGCGACAGCTACTACTACATCACCAGCATCACGGAGCGCCGCACCTTCCTTGCGCCCAAGGAGACCGAACGCGAGGTAATCGCCATCCGATTCGACAAGAACGACCAAGTCCAGAGCTTTGCCCAGTATGGCCTGCAGGACGGCCGGGTCATTGACGTCAATTCCGGCAAGAGCGTGGTGATGGGAGAAGACACCAGTATCCTCAGCCTTCTGCTCAAGACCGGCGGCAGTGCCACGCCGGGGCCGATGCTGGGCCGCAAGCTGTAGTCGCCATGGACCTGATCCTGCGTGGCGGGCGCGTCATCGATCCCTCGCAGAGCCTGGATCGAGTCTGCGATGTCGGGTTTTCGAAGGGCAAGGTCGCAGCAGTTGGCGAGACTCTGAAGTCAGATGCCTCCACGGTGGTGCGCGATGTCACCGGCTTGATCGTCGCTCCGGGACTGATCGACCTCCACACCCATGTCTATTGGGGCGGCACCTCGCTCGGCATCGATGCCGAGGACTTCTGCCGGACCAGCGGGGTCACCACCGCCGTCGATACGGGATCGGCGGGGCCTGGCAACTTCATGGGCTTCCGTCGGCATGTGATCGAACGCTCGCAGGTTCGGATCCTTGCCTATCTCCATGTCTCGCATGCCGGCATCTACGGATTTTCCAACACCGTCATGGTTGGCGAGAGCGAGGACATCCGCCTCATGGACCCGGTCACCGCCGCTGCCGTTGCAGATGCAAATCGCGACGTGATCGTGGGGATCAAGGTGCGAGTCGGACGCCACGCCAGCGGCGACCAAGGCGTCGCCCCGCTTGGAATCGCCTTGCAGGTCGCCGAGGAAACGGGGCTTCCGCTCATGGCCCACATCGACGAGCCGCCGCCATCCTACGAAGAGGTGATCGAGCGGCTGCGTCCCGGCGATGTCCTGACGCACGCCTTCCGTCCGTTCCCCAATGCGCCCTGCACGGCGCAGGGCACGGTCAAGCCGGCTGTTCTTGCCGCCCGCAGGCGCGGCGTGCTGTTCGACATCGGCCATGGCATGGGGTCATTCGCCTTCAAGACGGCGCGCGCCATGCTGGCGAACGGTTTTCCGCCCGATACGATCTCGTCGGATGTCCATGCACTTTGCATCAATGGGCCAGCCTTCGATCAGGTCACGACCATGTCGAAGTTCCTGTGCCTCGGCATGAGCCTTCCCGATGTCATCAAGGCCTCCACCGAGACGGCGGCCTTCGCCCTGAAACGGCCGGAGCTCGGCTCATTGAAGCCGGGAAGTGCCGGCGATGCGACCATCCTGTCGGTTGACGAGGGGCTGTTCGACTATGTCGATGTCGTCGGCGAACAACTGGTCGGCGATCGCAGGATCAACAGCCGCGGCGTCGTCATCGCCGGCAAGTGGTGGCACCCCGTCTGATCAGTCGGTCTTCTGCAAGGCGATCAGCGTCAGGATCTCGAACATCATCACCATGGCGACCTGCGCCGTGATGTTGTTTGGGCTGTCCTTGGTCGGCATCAGGCAGACGACGTCTCCACCGATGATGTCCAGCCCCTTCAACCCCTGCAGCAATCGCGTCGACTCGCGGATCGAGAAGCCGCCGAAGCCCGGTTCGAGATTGGACACGCCAGGCGCCACGGAGGGATCGAGGCAGTCAAGATCGAAGGTGATGTAGCAAGGGCCCTCGCCCGCGCGTTCGCGGATCATGGCGACGGTTGCCTCCACGCCAAGCCGCTCGAACTCGTCCATCTTGATGACGCGATAGCCCAGCGCCTCGCTGCTGCCGCCCACCTTCCCGCCGTGGATCAGGCCGGAGGGATGACCGCGCATGCCGACCTGCGTGCTGCGGGTGGTATCGACCGCGTCCTCGCGCACCGTGTAGGCGGCCCAGTGAGCCGCCGAACGCTTTGCGCCCAGCCAATGCGGCATGTTCTCATAACTGTCAGTGTGAGCATCGAAGTGGATCAGCGCCACCGGCTTTCCGCCCGAAAGCTTGCGCCCTGGCCCCGCGATGGCCTTGAGGATCGGCCCGGTGATCGAGTGATCGCCGCCGATCGAAACCGGCCGCGCGCCGGCCGCATCCAGCCGCGCGAAATAGGCCTCGATGTCGCGAACGCAGGCCTCGTTGTTCATGGCCTCCGGCAACGGCACATCGCCCAGATCGCTGATGCGCAATTGCTCGAAGGGCGCAACGTAGTGAACCCCATGGGCCCGGCGATAGAAGCCGGAAACATTGCGCACAGCACGCGGCCCAAGGTGCTGGTCCCGCTCGGTCGAGCCGTTGCCGCTGCTGTGCGGAACGCCCACCAGGGCGATATCGCACTGGGCCGGGTCTTCGTTCCAGGGGCATCGGAAGAACGTGGGAATGCCCCACCAGTACCAGGAGGCAGCAGAGCGCTTGGCGGCTTCGAGATCATCTTGGGTCATGATGGATCGACGATAGATTGCGTCCGGCGCCGGAACAAGCGTCACGGTCCAGTGAGTCAGGCATACCCGGCGAGCGCCGACAACTCGGCGTAGACCGCGTCGTTCCCTGCGATGATCGGGTTTCCGGAGAAGAGACCGTCTCCTGCCAGGAAGTCATTGGTCCTGAGGCCTGCGGCCTGCACCACAGCAACGGCACCGAGGCAATCCCATGACCTTATGACGGGTTCGAAGAAGCCGATGAGCCGGCCTGCCGCCACATAGCAGAGACCCAGCGCACCCGAACCGTCGCGGTAGAACATGCCGCCGGCGCGCAGGAACCGCTCGAAGGCCGGGAGAAACTGATCGATGCCGCTCTTCGGCGAATAGCCTGCGCCGATCAGCCCGTCCTTGACGGAAGCGGCAGGGGCCCCGCGGATCGGCTGCCCGTTGAGGGTGGCTACATGGCCGGCCCCGCCAGCGAACAATTCGTCCCGCGCTGGCGCATAGACCATGCCGAACTGCAACGCGCCGCCCCTGACGAAGGCGATCGACACGCACCAGCTCGACAGCCCGCAGATGAAGGGCTGGGTGCCGTCGATGGGATCGACCACCCAGATGCCCTGGTCCGTCGCAAAGGCCGTGCGCCCCGTTTCTTCGCCGAGAAACGCGTCCTCGGGAAAGGCCCCGGCAAGCCGCGACTTAATCAGCAGCTCGGTATTGAGGTCAGCCTCGCTGGCCATGTCCTGCGGACCCTTGCTCTGGATCGAAAGGCTGGTGCGGTTTTTGAAATAGCCGAGCGCCAGTTCGCCCGCATCGCGGATCAGCGAGAGTCCGAAGTCGTAACGGCGCGTCAGCGACATGCTCAGTCCCTCCACAGCCAGGCCGCGCCGCGCACGCCGCTGGCATCGCCATGCCTGTTGCGCAGGATCGGCGTGTGGAACACCGTTGAGAAGGTCCGCCGGGCCAGCGCAGGCGGCAAGTCGTCGTAGAGTTCATCGACATTCGACATGCCGCCGCCCATGACGAGAACGTCGGGGTCGAGCGTATTGACGACAGTCGCAAGGCCCCGCGCCACGCGGTCGATGTAGCGCTGCCAGAGCAGATTGGCGAGGTGATCGCCCTTGCGCTTCAGGTCCAAGATTTCGGCGGCCTTGAGCTCCACGCCCTTGTGCTCGGTGTATTGTGCCTCGAAGGCACGGCCCGACACCCAGGTTTCCATGCAGCCATGGCGGCCGCAGTAACAGGCCTTGCCTGGCATTTCGGTGGTGTCGGGAAAGGGCAGCGGATTGTGACCCCATTCGCCGCCGCTGTTGTTCGGCCCGTGGTGCGCTCGGCTGTTCACCGCAATGCCCGCCCCTGCTCCGGATCCAAGGATCACGGCGAAAACCACAGTGTACCCTGCCCCCGCCCCGTCCACAGCCTCTGAAGCGGCAAAACAGTCGGCGTCGTTCTCCACGCGAATGTCCCGGCCCAGAGCGGACTTGAGATCGGCCTCGACCGGCTTGCCGAGGATCCAGGTGGAGCTCGCTCCCTTGCCAAGGCGGCTGATGGGCTCGAGCGAGCCTGGAATGCCAATGCCGATCGAACCCGTTCGTCCGGTCTTCGCCTCTAGCGCGGCGATCATCGCCCTGATGGCCGCAATGCAGCCGTGGTAGTCGTGCCGCGGCGTCGGTTCGCGAAGCCGGAGCAGCTCCCGACCATCCGGTTCCATCGCAACACCTTCGATCTTGGTCCCGCCCCAGTCGATTCCGATCAGCATGCTCAACCCCATTGCTTGCTCTTACTGGCAGCACCAGCCACCAGAATGCAAGCATCTGGTCGGACCAGTCGACAAGATTGTCCGGCGCAGTCGAGAGTGCAATAATCCATGCGATGCCGCGCGGAGGATCTGCAGATGGATGACTCGGCCTATGGGACGGATGACAGGCGCGGCAATTGGATGCCCACGGCGCCCATCAGCTATGGTCCGGCCTTTCAGTGGCCGCCGCAGCCCGCCGCGTTGTTCAAGTGGTTCTTCGGCTTTACCGGATACCTGCTGCCGGGCAACACGCTCTACGCCATCGGCGCTGTGCTCATCTGGAGCTATCTGACGCCTTCGCTCGATGACATGCGCAACTTCGAACCGGGCTGGGTCGGCCTCATCCTTCTGCGCAACCTGGTGCTGGCCCTTCTGATCTACAGTGCCTGGCATCTGTGGCTCTATGTCTGGCGAAAACAGGGGACAGCCTTCAAGTACAATCGCCAGTGGCCGCGCGAGTCATCGGCCTTCCTTTTCGGCAACCAGACTTACGACAATATGTTCCACACGCTCGTGAGCGGCGTGCCGATCTGGACCGCCTATGAAGTCCTGCTGCTCTGGGCCTATGCCAACGGCTACGCGCCCTTCATCCGTTTCGCGGATCATCCCGTCTGGTTCATCGCCATGTTCTTCGTGGTGCCCTTCATCCATGAGGTCGGATTCTACTTCGCCCACCGGCTCCTTCACTTTTCGCCGCTCTACGAAGTGGCCCACAAGCTGCATCACCGCAATGTCAACCCGGGGCCGTGGTCGGGGCTTTCGATGCACCCGCTCGAACACCTAATCTATTTCTCGACGATCCTGCTGTTCTTCCTCATCCCGGCCCACCCCGTGCACATGATCAACCTGGCATCGCGGCTTGGCCTGGCGCCGGCACAGGGCCACACCGGCTTCGACCGGCTGGCGCTGGGCGGCACGGCGTCGATGGACGTCTCGTACTATGCGCACTACCTGCATCACAAATACTTCGAAGTGAACTACGCAGACGGCATGGTGCCGCTCGACAAGTGGTTCGGCTCCTTCCACGACGGCACTCCGGAAGCGCATGAGGCGATGAAGAGGCGCCGCCAGATGCGCGGGTCCTAGCGGCTGCGCCAAAGAGAAACCCCGCCCGGATCGCTCCGGACGGGGTGGTTTGCATCACATCGCTGTCGGGCTCAGTGCCCGGCGAGAACCGCCAGCAGCAGCAGCGCCACGATGTTGGTGATCTTGATCATCGGGTTCACTGCCGGACCTGCGGTGTCCTTATAGGGATCACCGACCGTGTCGCCGGTGACCGAGGCCTTGTGCGCCTCGGAGCCCTTGAAGTGCTTGACACCCTTGGAGTCGACGAAGCCGTCCTCGAACGACTTCTTCGCATTGTCCCAGGCGCCGCCACCCGCTGTCATCGAGATGGCGACGAAGAGGCCGGTCACGATCACGCCCATCAGCATGGCGCCCACCGCCGAGAAGGCCGCGGCCTGGCCGGCAATGGCGTTGATCACGAAGTAGACCACGATGGGCGACAGGACCGGCAGCAGCGAGGGCAGGATCATTTCCTTGATCGCCGCCTTGGTCAGCAGGTCGACGGCGCGGGCATAGTCCGGCTTCTCCTTGCCTTCCATGATGCCCGGCTTCTCCTTGAATTGGCGCCGAACCTCGACCACCACCGACTGGGCCGCGCGGCCCACGGCGGTCATCGACATGCCCCCGAAGAGGTAGGGCAGCAGGCCGCCGAAGAGCAGGCCGACCACGACCCAGGGGCTAGACAGATCGAAGGTGACCGGCACCTGCGGGAAGAAGGTCTTGAGGTCCTGCGTATAGGCGGCGAAGAGCACCAGTGCACCGAGGCCGGCGGATCCGATGGCATAGCCCTTGGTCACGGCCTTGGTGGTGTTGCCCACCGCGTCGAGCGCGTCGGTGTTGTGGCGCACTTCCTTGGGAAGGCCAGCCATTTCGGCGATGCCGCCCGCATTGTCGGTCACCGGGCCGAAGGCGTCGAGCGCCACGATCATGCCGGCCAGCGCCAGCATGGTGGTGACAGCAACTGCCGTGCCAAAGAGGCCTCCCAGCAGATAGGTCACGATGATGCCCGCAATGATGACCAAAGCCGGAAGGGCGGTCGCTTCCATCGACACCGCAAGGCCCTGGATCACGTTGGTGCCGTGGCCGGTGATCGAAGCCTCGGCGATCGAGTTGACCGGGCGCTTGCCCGTGCCGGTATAGTACTCGGTGATCCAGATGATCGCCGCGGTGATGATCAGGCCCACTACGCCGCAGGCAAAGAGATGCATCGGGGTGAAGGTGGCGTCCGTCGTCGTGATCGAAACGCCCATGCCGCCGAAGACCATGGAGATGACCGGGTAGAGCGCCACGAGAGACAGCACGCCGGTAGCGATCACGCCCTTGTAGAGCGCGCCCATGATGTTGTTGTTGGCGCCCAGCTTCACGAAATAGGTGCCGATGATCGAGGTCACCACGCAGGCGCCGCCTATGGCCAGCGGCAGCACCATGCCGGCGAGCTTGAACTCGGCGGGAAGTGCGATGGCCGCAAGAACCATGGTGGCGACCGTGGTCACGACATAGGTCTCGAAGAGGTCGGCCGCCATGCCGGCGCAGTCGCCGACATTGTCGCCCACGTTGTCGGCGATGGTTGCCGGGTTGCGCGGGTCGTCTTCCGGAATGCCCGCCTCGACCTTGCCCACCATGTCGCCGCCGACGTCCGCACCCTTGGTGAAGATGCCGCCGCCGAGACGGGCGAAGATGGAGATCAGCGAGGCACCGAAGGAGAGCGCCACCAGCGCGTCGATGACGGTGCGGCCAGTGGGATCAAGCCCGAGCGAGTCCTTAAGGAAACCGAAGTAGAGGGTCACGCCAAGGAGGCCGAGGCCGGCGACCAGAAGGCCGGTCACGGCGCCCGCCTTGAAGGCGAGATCGAGGCCGCCGGCCAGCGACTTGGTCGCGGCCTGTGCCACGCGCACATTGGCGCGCACCGAGACGTTCATGCCGATGAAGCCCGCAACGCCCGACAGAACCGCGCCAATGGCGAAGCCGATGGCCGACCAGACGCCGAGCAACAGCCAGGCCAGCACGAAAATCACCACGCCGACGATGGCGATGGTGGTGTACTGGCGGTTGAGATAGGCTTGGGCGCCTTCGCGCACCGCTGCCGAGATTTCCTGCATACGGGCCGTACCCGCGTCGGCAGCCATCAGGCTCCGCGTGGTGACGATGCCGTACACGATGGAGAGCGCGCCCGCGAGCACGATCAGCCAGAGTGTAGAGGTCATGATAAACCCTTGTATCCGTTGATGTTGACCCGAAGCCCCTGGCAGAATCACATCCTGCCAGCCCCTGCCCCGGAAAGTGGGCGTGGTATGCCAAATGCGGCGGAATTAGGCAATCGCTTTGAGCAGTGTTGCCTGTGCGACGATCGGCCTAGCCGGGGGCCAGATCGACGCCCTTTGCCGAGAGGAACGTCAGCAGGCGGCGGACCTGTTCGGGCGGAACCTCGCGCAGCTCGCCAGCCTTCAGGTCTCCCAGATGGAAGGGTCCGTACTGGACCCGGATCAGCCGATTCACCTTGCCGCCAAAGTGTTCCACCAGCTTGCGGATCTCGCGATTCTTTCCTTCGGTCAGCAGCACCCTGTACCAGGTGTTGCTGCGTCCGCCCTTGTCGAACTCCTCGACGAATTCCGCCCCCCGGTAGTTCACCCCGTCGACGGTGATGCCCTGCGCCAGGTCCTCGATGTTGCGCGGCGTCAGCCGGCCGTGGATGCGGACGCGGTAGACGCGGGCGAGCGCCGTCTTCGGGCTCATCATGGCCTGCGCGAGGGGGCCGTCCGACGACAGGAGGAGAAGCCCTTCGGAATTGACGTCAAGCCGCCCCACGCTCATCACCCGCGGCATGGCTGCTGACCAGCGCGGCGGCTTCAGGGCATCGAGGTGAAAGACCGTCGGCCTGCCCTTGGGATCTCGATTGGTCACGAGGACATCGAGCGGCTTGTGCAGCATGAAGAGCCGGGGCAGCGGCCGCGATTCGATGGCAACTGGCTTGCCGTCCAGCGTCACGGCATCGCCCTCTTCCACCGGTGTGGTTGGTGTCGCGGTGCGGCCATTCACGGTTACACGCGCCTCCGCCACCATGCGTTCGGCCTCGCGGCGGCTGCCGACCCCGGCACGCTGCAGGAAGATGTTGAGACGCATGGGCTCAGGCCGCCAGTCTGCGTTGGTGCGTGACCAGCCAGGAAATCAGCACAAGCGCCAGCACAACCAGCGGGAACACGGCGTAGTTCACGGCATCCCAACCATTCCAGGCCAGCAGCTTTCCGGCACTCAGCGAGGCAAGCGCGGTGACCACGAAGACGATCAGGTCATTGAGGCCCTGGGCCTTGTTGCGCTCGGCGGGCTGATAGGTCGAGGTCAGCATCGTCGTCCCGCCCAGGAACCCGAAGTTCCACCCGAGGCCAAGCAGGATCAGCCCGATTGCGAAGTTCTCGAAATGAATGCCCATGAGACCGGCGACCGCCGCTCCCACCAGAAGCACCATGCCGATGATCGAGATCCGCTCGGCGCCGTAGCGCGCAATCAGGCTTCCGGTAAAGAAGCTCGGCACGAACATGGACAGGGCATGCCACTGGATCACCCAGCTTGAATCCTGCACCGTGAAGCCGCAGCCAAGCATGGCGACAGGCGTTGCCGTCATCACCAGCATCATGATGCCATAGGCCAGTGTGGCGGTCGCGACCGCCACGATGTAGCGCGGCTGCCGGGCGATCTCCGGCAGCGGCCGGCCCGTTGGGGCATTGGCTTCCGCCTTGTAGGGAATGTCCACGGCCATCAGCAGCGCGGCGCCGATCAGCGCGAGCACAGCCATCGCCACCCATGTCCCGGCGAATGTGATCGGCGCGAGGAGGTCGACGGTGGCCATGACAAGCAGAGAGCCGAACAGCGCGGCGGCCACGCCGCCGGTCATCACCCAGGAAATGGCCTTGGGCCGGAATTGCGGGCTGGCCAGATCGGCGGCGGCAAAGCGATAGTATGAGGCGGAGGCCTGATAGATGCCCAGCATCAGCGCGCCAGCCAGGAACAGGCCAAAGCTCTTCTCGAAGATCGCATAGGTTCCAAGCAGCGAACCCAGCGCGCCCAGCATTGCGCAGATCATGAACCCCGCGCGCCGCCCGATGCGCTTCATCATCAGCGAGATGGGGAAGGTGGTGAGCGCGGTGCCGATGATGGTCATCGACATGGGCATGGTCGCCCAGGACGGGTCGGGCGCGAGCTGCGTACCGACCAGTCCGGACGTCACCACCAGCGCCGTCAGTGTCGCGCCATAGAGCGCCTGGGCAATCGCAAGGATCACCGCATTGCGGCGGGCCTTGTGGTCGTCGAAGGTTTCGGCAGCGGTCACGCTGCAAATTCCTCCGGCCTGCGGTCGCGCGCCAGACGGTCCAGCACGCCGTTGACGAAGTTCGGCTCTTCGCCGCCGAAGAAGGCCGACGCCACGTCGACATATTCACTGATGGCAACGCGCGCGGGCACCTTGTCCATGAACATCAGCTCATAGGCGCCGGCGCGCAGGATCGCCCGTACGGTCGCGTCGAGACGGTGAAGCGGCCAGGACTTGTCAAGGATGCGGTCGACTGACGGATCGACGGTCGATTGTTCACGCACCACGCCATCCACCACGTCCTTGAGGTGGCGGTAGTCGGCCTCGCCGCACTGGCCATCGTCGAAATCATCGCCGATGACCCGGGACGAGAATTGCGCCAAAGTCTCGCCGACATCTGTCCCGCCGATGTCCATCTGGTAAAGGGCCTGAACGGCTCCAAGCCTTGCGGCGGACCGCGCGATCGGTTTCTGCCGGCGCTTGTCGGTCACTTGGCCCTTGCCTTTCGCTTGCCCGCTGTCCGCTTCCTGCCGCCGAAACTGCGCGCCAGCCGGATCATGGCCAGCGCCGCTTCGGCCGCACCGCCACCCTTGTCCATCTCGGCCACGCGCGCCCGCGCCCAGGCCTGCGCCTCGTTCTCGCAGGTGAGAATGCCGTTGCCGATGCACAAGCCGGCGAGTGTCAGGTTCATGATGCCGCGGGCACTCTCGTTGGCCACGATATCGTAGTGCGTCGTCTCGCCCCGCAGCACGCAGCCCAGCGCGACATAGCCGTCATACTTCCCCGAATGGTGGGCCATGGCGATGGCGCCGGGCAGTTCGAGCGCGCCCGGCACGGCGACGCGGTCCCACTTGGCTCCTGCGCGTTCGATGGCCGCAATGGCGCCTGCGGCGAGCTCGTCGCACATCTCGGCATAGAAGCGCGCTTCGAGAACGAGCAGGCGCGCATTCGTCTTCTGGGCTTCGCCCGATTTCTTCTCGACCTTCATCATTTTCCAAACTCGGCAAGGCGCGCCACATAGCGCGCCAGCATGTCGATTTCAATGTTGACTGCCTGCCCGACCTTCATGTCACCCCAGGTGGTCACGGCCTGCGTATGCGGAATGATGTTCACGCCGAAGTCCGCCCCATCGACCTCGTTCACCGTCAGCGACGTGCCGTCGACGGCGACGGAGCCCTTGGACGCAATGAATCTTGCCAGGGCCAGGGGCACGCGGATGCGGAACCGTCGGGACTCGCCGTCCGGCGTGATGGCGACAATCTGGCCAATTCCGTCGACATGCCCGGAGACGATATGGCCACCCAGCTCGTCGCCCAGCTTCAGGGCGCGTTCGAGATTGATGCGCGCGCCCTTGTTCCACTGACCCAGTGTGGTCTTCGACAGGGTCTCGCCGGATGCCTGCACCGCGAACCAGTCGGGGCCCTTCGCGATCACCGTCAGGCAGCAGCCATTGCAGGCGATCGAGGCCCCCATGTCGACGCCGGCCAGGTCATAGGTCGTGGTGATCTCGAAGCGGGTATCGCCCGCCTTCGCGATGGCGCGGACCGTGCCGATGTCCGTGATGATGCCGGTAAACATGCTGACCCTCAGTTGCGGGCTTCATAGACGGTCAGCCGGTCCGGCCCAAGCCTTTCTTCCTCGCGCAACGCGAAGGGCTGCAATGCCGAATCCAGATCCAGGCCCGCCAGGGCATCCACCCCGCCGGCACCGATACAATCGGGAGATCTGAAGATCTGAACCTCGTCCACCACGCCGGCATCCAGAAAGCGCCGCGCCGTCACTGCGCCGCCCTCGACCAGAAGCCGGTTGATGCCTTGCCGGCCGAGTTCGCCCACGGCATCGGTGACACTCCCGCGCAACACCGTGGCACCCGCCTCTGCCAGCTTGCTGCCGGGCGGAAGATCCCGCCCCCTGCTCAGGACAAACGGCTTGGGGGATCGGTTCTCCAATCCGGGCAGGCGGCAGGTCAGTTCCGGATCATCGACGAGCACCGTCCCCATTCCGACGAGGATGGCATTGCACTGGGCCCGTAGCAGGTGGACTCGCGCTCTCACGGCCTCGCCGGTGATGGCGGTTCTCTTGCCGACACCCGCTGCGATCTTGCCATCGGCAGAAACGGCAAGCTTCAGAATCACTTGCGGGCGCCTCCTGACAATCCGCATGAGGAATCCCGCCAGGTCCCGGCGTGCGTCGTCTGCACGAATTCCGGTAACAACCTCGATCCCCGCCTCGCGCAGGATCCGATGACCGGCCCCGGAAACCCGGGGATCGGGGTCCTCGATCGCCGTAACCACGCGGGCCAGGCCCGCCCGCGTAAGCGCCTCGGCGCAGGGCGGCGTCCTGCCATGATGGGCGCAGGGTTCGAGGGTTACATAGGCTGTCGCACCTCGTGCGCCCCCGCCGGCCATGTCCAGAGCGACCGTCTCGGCATGGGGTCTGCCGCCCGGCTGTGTCCAGCCGATGCCCAGCACCTTGCCGTCCCTGACAATCACGCAGCCGACATTGGGATTCTCCGCCGTCGTGCCCAGCGCCCGGCGGCCCAGCCGCAACGCGTAGGACATCCAGCGGTCGTCAGCGGTCACCGGCGTCGCCGTCGCCCTCGTCGCCCGAGAGTTCGCCCAGCAGCTCCTCGAAATCCTTGGCCTCTCGGAAATTCTTGTAGACCGACGCGAAACGGACATAGGCCACATCGTCGAGCATCTTGAGCGCTTCCATGACCAGCTTGCCGACCGTCTCGGACTTGATCTCGCTCTCGCCAAGGCTTTCCAGCCGCCGGACGATGCCGGAAACCATGCGCTCAACCCGTTCCGGATCGACCGGACGTTTGCGCAGCGCCACCTGAATCGAGCGCATGAGCTTGTCGCGGTCGAACGGCACCCGGCGTCCCGATTTCTTGAGCACCATGAGTTCGCGCAGTTGCACGCGCTCAAATGTGGTGAAGCGCCCGGAACAGTCCGGACAATAGCGGCGGCGGCGGATGGCGGTGCCGTCTTCGGTGGGACGCGAGTCCTTCACCTGGGTCTCTTCATTCGAGCAGAACGGACAACGCACCTGGAAATCCCCGAATCCCGCCCGCAGCGGCTGGCGGGCGGGTCACAGTCCCAAGTCTGGGGGGCCGGGTCAAGCCCGGCCACCGCATGCTGCGTGTCAGTAGATTGGGAAGCGGTCGGTCAGCGCCTTGACGCGCTTGCGCACAGAGGCTTCGACCTTGCCGTTCCCCTCTTCGCCATTGGCCGCGAGACCATCCAGCACCTCAGTGATGAGGGCGCCCACCTGCTTGAACTCGGCCGGCCCGAAACCGCGCGTCGTTCCGGCAGGCGTCCCCAGGCGAATGCCGCTGGTGATGGTGAAGGGCGCCGGGTCGAACGGAATGCCGTTCTTGTTACAAGTGATGTAGGCGCGGCCCAGGGACGCTTCCGCAGCCTTGCCGGTCACGCCCTTCCTGCGCAGGTCGACCAGCATGAGATGGGTGTCGGTCCCGCCCGAGACGAGGTCGCAGCCGCCATCGATCATGCTCTGGGCCAGAACCCTGGCGTTGTCGGCCACCTGATTGGCATACTTGCGGAAGGCTGGGCGGAGGGCCTCGCCGAAGGCCACGGCCTTGGCGGCGATCACATGCTCCAGCGGCCCGCCTTGTAGGCCAGGGAATACGGAGGAGTTGAACTTCTTGCCGAGATCGTCATTGCGGCTGAGGATCATGCCGCCGCGCGGGCCGCGCAAGGTCTTGTGAGTAGTGGTGGTGACCACATCCGCGTATTCCAACGGATTTGGATGGACGCCGCCGGCAACCAGGCCAGCGAAATGGGCCATGTCCACCATCAGGTAGGCGCCCACCGAGTCGGCAATCTCGCGGAAGCGCTTGAAGTCGAGCGTGCGAGGATAGGCAGACCCGCCGGCGATGATCAGTTTCGGCTTCACATCAAGGGTTTGCGCAGCCAACTTGTCATAATCGATGAGGTGGTTGTCCTCGCGCACCTTGTAGGGCGCCACCTTGAACCATTTTCCGGACTGATTGACCGGCGAGCCGTGGGTCAGGTGGCCACCGCAGGCGAGGTCGAGCCCCATGTAGGCGTCGCCGGGTTGAAGAAGGGCGAAGAAAACCGCCTGGTTGGCCTGGGCGCCGGAATGCGGCTGAACATTCGCGAAGGAGCAGTTGAACAGCGCCTTGGCACGGTCGATGGCAAGCTGCTCGGTGACATCGACATGCTGGCAGCCGCCATAGTAGCGGCGGCCCGGATAGCCTTCCGCATACTTGTTGGTCATGACCGAGCCCTGGGCCTCCATCACCGCCTTGGAGACGATGTTCTCGGAAGCAATCAGTTCGATCTCATGCTGCTGGCGGCCGAGTTCGGAGGCGATGGCTTTCGCCACCTTCGCGTCCGATTTCGAAAGAGCGTCGCTGAAAAAGCCTGGGAAGAGGAGTTTCGGCCCGGCCTTCTTCGCACTGGCCACCTTCGCCTTCGGCCTTGCCTTCACGGCCGGCCTGCGGGCGGTCTTCTTCTTCACTGCCTTTTTCGCCATCTTGCAACCCCTTGCATCTGGAATTCTGCGCAATTTGCAGAATACGCGCGTGACGTCCAGCTAGATCTTGCGCGCCAGGCTGGCGCACGGGATAGCGGCAGGACTCGGCAGAATTCCGGCGTTGCGAGACGTCAGGCCACGGCCCGGGCCAGCGCGCATTGCGACCAGAGTTCGTTGAGCGCCTGAACCAGATGGGCAATGTCGGCATCGCTGTGCAGTGGTGACGGCGTGATGCGCAGCCGCTCGGTGCCGCGCGGCACGGTCGGATAGTTGATGGGTTGAATGTATATGCCATGTCGATCCAGCAGGATATCGCTGATCCACTTGCACTTCTTGGCATCTCCGACCATCACCGGCACGATATGGCTTGGGTTGGGCGTATGCGGAATCCCGCGGGAATCAAGGGCCGCGCGGACCTTCCGTACCCGCTCCTGATGGCGCGCCCGCTCCAGCTGGGAAACCTTGAGATGACGAATCGACGCCACTGCACCCGCTGCAATCACGGGGGCGATCGAGGTCGTGAAGATGAAGCCCGGCGCAAAGGAGCGGATGGCATCGACCAGAGACGCCGAGGCGGTGATGTACCCGCCCATCAGGCCAAAGGCCTTGGCCAGCGTCCCTTCGATGATGTCGACTCGATTGGCCACGCCATCGCGCTCGGAAATGCCGCCGCCGTGCTGGCCGTACATGCCCACGGCATGGACTTCGTCGAGATACGTCAGTGCGTTGTAGCGTTCCGCCAGATCACAGATCGCAGCAATGGGTGCGATGTCTCCGTCCATGGAATAGACGGATTCGAATGCGATCACCTTGGGCCGCGCCGGATCGACCGACGCGAGCAGGCGCTCGAGGTCGGCAAGATCATTGTGCTTCCACACATGCTTTTCACAACGGCCCTGCCTGATTCCCTCGATCATCGAGGCATGGTTCAGGGCATCCGAAAGGATCACGCAGCCGGGCAGCAACCGTGCCAGGGTCGAAAGCGTGGCCTCGTTGGACATGTAGCCCGAATTGAACAGGAGTGCAGATTCCTTGCCGTGGAGGCCGGCCAGTTCCTGTTCGAGTTCGACGTGAAAGTGGGTGGTCCCTGAAATGTTGCGTGTGCCGCCGGATCCAGCCCCCACGTACTCCAGCGCCACGTGCATCGAGTCGAGTACCGCCTTGTTCTGGCCCATCCCGAGATAGTCGTTGGAACACCAGACGGTGACAGGTTTCTCTTCGCCCTTGCCCCGGTAAATGGCCTTGGGGAACTCGCCCTTGACCCGGCAGATGTTGGCGAATTCGCGGTAGCGGCCCTCGTTGCGGAGCTGGGCGAGTGCTGCGTCAAAGTGCTGTGCGTAGTCGAAACGGAACATGATGGTACGATGCGTTACGGAAAAAATGCGCGACTTGACCGAAGTCAAGTCCGCGCAGCGTCAATTTGCAGCGGCCGTTTCTGCGGCAGGCTTTGCGGCTGGTTTCTTCGCCGCGACCTCGCATCCCTTCGGCAAGGTGCCATCAGCTGCGGCCTTGCACTTATCCGACGGCTTGGACTTGGCAGCAGCGGTGGTTGTCGAACTCTTGGTCGTATCCTTCTTTACGGCAGCCGTAGATGTCGGCTTCTTCGTCGTATCCTTCTTGGCCGCGGCAGCGACAGTCTTCTTGTCGGTCTGCTTCGTCTGCGCCTTGGCGGAGGTCACCTTCTTCTTTTTCTTGGTGGCCGCTGTCTTCTTGGAGTCGCCGGAATTCCAGTTAGTCTTCTTGGGCCCGGCAACATCCTCGGCAGCAAGGACCTTCTTCTTCTTGCTTGTGATGGCGGCGGTGGTCTTCTTCGTATCGACCTTTTTCTTTGCCGTGGCCGACTTCTTGCTGGTGCCGATCAGGCTATCGTCGGACTTGACGCTGGACCTGACGCCAACGTCGTTCCTGTTCTGCTTGCCATTGCGAAAGAAGAAGGAAGCGAAGCCTGAGGCTTCGTCCTCATCCACGGCGCTCGGCGAGCGGGGAATCGGCTTCAGCACATAGCGCTTGCCGCCCATGGTCTCGCCCACCGGCAATGGCTGTCCAATGACAAACCCGGTTCCATCCAGCTCGTAGATGTCCGGCCGGAATGCGGCCACGCCGTCTGCCGTCGGCCAGGCGGTCAGATAAGCGACCCGGATCTGGGGCGCATTGGCAATCGTCACGTCCAGCCGTTCCTTGGTCTCGGCCAGGTCGGAAATGCGGCTGCTGTCGATACCTTCCTGACCCTGCAGGATCCAGTCGATCAGGACGGCCACCTTCTCGACGCGCACGCATCCGGACGAGTAGAAGCGCTGGCCGTGGCTGAACAGCTGCGGCTCCGGCGTGTCGTGAAGATAGATTCCATGCGGGCTGGTGAACTCGATCTTGGCAGTCGCCATCGCATTGGTTCCGCCCGGCTCCTGGCGGAAGTGATAATCGTCCACTACGGCGCGGCGCCAGTTCACCGAATTCGGATTGATCTCCGGGCCGCCCACGCCCTTGAAGATCTTCATGTTCATCTTTTCCATCACCTTCGCGGGACTGCCGGACATCATGCTGGGCAGGATGTCCTTCTCGACGATCGAGGGTGGCGCGTTCCAGTAGGGATTGAACCTGATGACCGTCAGCGGCGTCATGACAACGGGGGTGGGACGCGACGGACGGCCAACCACCGCATTGTGGCGGGAATAGACCGAACCATTGCTGACCGTTTCGATCTGCATCGCCGGCACGTTCACCACCACGTAGCGGCCGCCCAGATCCTTGGAGTATTCGGCAAGGCGCGGCACATTGGCCCTGAGTGTGGCAAGACGGCTCGAGGCGCTCACATTCAGCTCGCGCAGGGTGGGCTTGTCGACGATGCCGGTGACCGCCAGTCCGTGGTTGCGTTGGAACCGGCTCACGGCGTCGGCCGTGGCAGAAGTATAGGTGTCGGCAAACTCGCCTTCGGTTCCCTCCTTGCGGAGATAGCCTTCAACGAAAAGCCTCTGATTGAGCGCGAAGACGCCCTTGTTCTTGGCGCCTTTCTTGAACTTCGCGGAGGGGACCGATGGCCAGCCGCCAGCCGACACGATCTGCTCGTAGCGCGACAGCACAGCCTGCATCTTGTCGGTGCTGTCTGCGGTAATGAAGGGAGTCGTCGCCTGGCCGCTCAGCACAGCCGTTTCGGTGGTCGCCTTGCCGCCCGCGGTGTTGCCGCCCGAAGACCAGTTCTGCTTCACTGGCGCCGAGGCCTGTTTCGAAGACTTTTTCAGGAGCTTGTGGGCAGGTTCACCACTGCCGGCGAAAGCCCCCGGCGGAAGGGCGGCCATGGCCAGCACTCCCATGACCACGCCCGAAGCGGCAACCGCTTTCAGAACCCGCGAAACCCCAAACCCAAGAAAAGCCATCCGCAATCCTCTTCAGCCGACCTCGTGCCGTAAGGCCACGCCTAACTCCCCGACCTGCAGCCCTTGTGGGGTCTTAGCAGCCCCGCTTCGACTCGTCAAAACTCCGCCACACGTCAGCCACCGTATCTAACGGCAATTGAGGCGACACTGTGGGAGCTTGGCGCTTCTGGGGTTGGGATACGGCAAAAAAACCGAACGCTGCAGCTTTTTGGCCACAGCGTCCGGGCGTCAGTTGGGTGCGCAGGCGCCGATCAGAGGCGGTAGAGGATCTGGTCGGTCCAGTAGCGTTCGAGGCGGGTCAGGGCCTTGTTGAGCCGGTCCAGTTCATCGGTGTTGAGACCCACGACCTGCTCCACCGCCTGAAGCTGGCGATTGTACAGCGCGTTGACTCGCTCGCGGATGGCGCGGCCCTTGTCGGTCAGGCGCACGCGCACCGAGCGCTTGTCGGTGGCCGAGCGTTCGTGATGGACATAGCCGGATTCGACCAGCTTCTTGAGATTGTAGGAGACATTGGAGCCCTGATAGTGCCCGCGGGTCTTCAGCTCTCCGGCGGTCAGCTCGGCGTCGGCAATGTTGAACAGGAGCAGGGCCTGAACCGGGTTCACCTCGGGCTCCCCGCTCCGCTCGAAGTCATCCTTGATCACGTCGAGCAGCCGGCGATGCAGGCGCTCGATCAGCGTGAGCGCTTCGAGGTACCGCGGCTTGATCGGATTCTCCGCCGACTCGGCCGGCACGGGGCGCAATGCCCCCATCGTTTCCACACGCATGTTATCCACCTTTTCCCTTGTCGGACAGGGCCAGCTCTTGTTGGCAGACTGATCCCCCCAATGCGTGTGACCCTACGGCCGAGGGACTTAAGATCGGTTCAAGGGGTTCGGTAAATTTGTCCTTATATTTTCAATTGTTTGAGCCGAGTTCGCCTAGAGTTTATGGAGTCTTTTCGGACGCCCTTAACGGGGTCTGAGGCAATGCGCTTAATGGCCTCTGAAAGTGTGCCGGACGGGTCGCTTGCCAAGCCGAGGAGAGCTGGGTGTAATGGGTTGATGAGTATCCCGACCCTGCTTCTGATCTCCACCATGCTGTTGGCGACATGCGGCGACGTCCGGGCGCAGGCCATCCCGATTCCACGGCCGAAGCCGGAGACGGCAGCGACCAGTAATGCCGTTCCCGTTCCGCGGCCAAAGCCCAGTCAGCCCGCACAAGCTGTTGACGAAGCGGCACCGGTTACACCGGCGGTCTGGACCGAAACGCAAGTGGCAGACGCCCTGGCTGCCTGCAAGACGCAGCTTGCGGGCCTGGATATTGCCTACCAACCCATCGCCAGCCTGGGCGGTCCCGATGGTTGTGGCGCAGCGGCACCGGTAGAATTGACGCGCGTGGCGGATGTCGACATCGTCCCGCCGGCGAAAGTCACCTGCAGCATGGCGAGGCAGCTCTTTCTGTGGGTCAGCCAGTCGGTCCAGCCCGAAGCGCAGTCCAGGCTCGGCACGCGTGTGACCGCCATCCGAAATGCCGCATCCTATGTCTGCCGCGGTCGAAACAACCAGAAGGGCGGCAAGCTGAGCGAGCATGGCAGGGCCAATGCCCTCGACATGTCTGGCTTCAGCTTCGGCAAGACAAAGGACATTTCAATCGGCGACGGCTGGGGGGAATCGCCCGTGATCGGCGTTTCCAGCAAAGGGTCCTTCCTCGAGGCCGTCCGCAGCGGCGCCTGCAAGCAGTTTGCAACCGTGCTTGGACCTGGGGCCGATGCCTATCATGGCGACCACTTCCATGTGGACGCAATTCAGCGCAAGAATGACTATCGCATCTGCCAGTGAGAAGGTCCCAAAGAGCCGTTTCGCCAGATGCGGCCGACACGTTACGGAGTGACCATGACTGAATTGCCGATGCCGTCCTTTCCCCATCTCCGCATGCGCCGCAATCGGCGGACGGCCTGGTCTCGCGATCTGGTGCGCGAGAACAGCCTGCAGGTGTCCGACCTGATCTGGCCCCTGTTCGTGATCGAGGGAAAAGAAACAACCGTTCCGGTGCCGTCGATGCCGGGCGTGGAGCGCCACACCGTCGACCGTCTTGTCCGCAAGGCGGAGCAGGCCGCCGAACTTGGCATACCGGCGATCGCCCTCTTCCCGAACACGCCGTCATCGCTGCGCAGCGCCGATGCCCGCGAAGCCTTCAATCCCGACAATCTGGTTTGCCAGGCGGTGCGGGCCGTCAAGGATGCCGTGCCTGACATCGGCATCATGTGTGACGTGGCTCTCGATCCCTATACAAGCCATGGCCATGACGGCTTGATGGACGGTGGCGAAATCCTCAATGACGCCACCATCGAGGCCCTGGTCAAGCAGTCGCTGGTGCAGGCCCAGGCCGGCTGCGACATCATTGCGCCATCGGACATGATGGATGGCCGGATCGCCGCCATCCGGGCCGCACTCGAAGGCAACCGGCTGCAGCATGTCCAGATCATGGCCTACAGCGCCAAGTATGCATCCGGATTCTATGGACCCTTCCGCGATGCCGTGGGGTCTTCCGGCACGCTGGTGGGCGACAAGCGCACGTACCAGATGGATCCCGGCAACACCGACGAGGCCATCCGCGAGGTGGCGCTCGACATCGCCGAAGGTGCCGACATGGTGATGGTCAAGCCCGGAATGCCCTATCTTGATATTGTCCAGCGGGTGAAGGCAACGTTCCGTGTGCCGACCTATGCCTATCAGGTGTCGGGAGAGTATGCGATGATCATGGCGGCCTGCCAGAATGGCTGGCTGGATCCCAAGAAGGTGATCTCCGAAAGCCTGATGGCCTTCAAGCGCGCCGGCGCGGATGGAATCCTCACTTACTTCGCCCTTGATGTGGCGAGGCAGCTCAAGGGCTAGCGGTCGAGCCTCTGGAAGCGCGCGAAGAGACTGGACGTATCCCAGCGGCCGCCACCGAGCCTCTGAACTTCCGCGTAGAACTGATCCACCAGTGCTGTCACCGGAAGGGGTGCGCCGTTGCGCCGCGATTCCTCCAGGCAGATGGAAAGGTCCTTGCGCATCCAGTCGACGGCAAAACCGAAGTCGAACTTTCCTTCAATCATCGTCTTGTGGCGGTTCTCCATCTGCCAGGATCCGGCAGCGCCCTTTGAGATCACGTCGACCACGGCCAGCATGTCGAGACCGGCCTTCATCCCGAAGTTGACGGCCTCTGCCAATCCCTGCACGAGCCCTGCAATGGCGATCTGGTTGCACATCTTGGCCAGCTGACCAGATCCCGCAGCACCCAGCAGCTTCCGCATGCGTGAAAAATGCGTGATCAGGGGCTCGGCCCGGTCATAGTCAACCGGATCTCCACCGCACATGACGGTCAGGACGCCATTCTCGGCACCGGCCTGCCCGCCGGACACTGGCGCATCCACAAAACCCAAGCCCTGTGCCTTGGCGAGGACATGGAGTTCGCGTGCGACAGTCGCCGATGCCGTCGTATGATCAACAAAGAGAGCGCCTCGCTTCATGGCCTGGAAGGCGCCTTCCGGTCCAACGGCCACCTGTCGGAGGTCGTCATCGTTGCCCACACAGGCGAAAACAACATCTGCACCCTCTGCTGCAGCGCGCGGCGTAGCGGCCGCCCTGCCGCCATATGCCTCCACCCATCTGGCGGCCTTGGCAGCCGTCCGGTTATAGACTGTCACGTCGAAACCGCCGCGCTTCGCAAGGTGTCCGGCCATCGGAAAGCCCATCACCCCAAGTCCGATCCAGGCCACCCTTGTCATCACGAAATCTCCTGCTGCGCTTTCAATGACTTGGTTAGGACATCATGCAGAAGAATTCAAACTGCCGAATTCCCTTGAATGAAGGGTGAGAGGCGGCATTATATCCGCACGCAGACGTGGAGCCGGAATCCGACCGTGAGCATCGAACGGCGCAACTTCCCCCAGTTTTTCATAACCGCGCCTTCGCCCTGCCCCTACCTGGACGGCAAGGTCGAACGGAAAGTGTTCACTCACCTTGTCGGGCAGGATGCGCGCTCCCTCAACACGCAGCTCTCGCAGGGCGGCTTCCGACGCAGCCAGAACATCGCCTATCGGCCGGCCTGCGAAGGCTGTGCGGCATGCGTTTCGGTCCGCGTGCCGGTCAACACCTTTGTGCCTGGCCGGGCCTTCCGGCGCAACTTGCGGGCCAATTCAGACATCGAAAGCATGGTGGTCAGACCGCTGGCGACACGCGAGCATTACAGTCTCTTCCGAGCCTATATCGACGAACGCCATGGCGATGGTGGCATGGCAGACATGACGGCATTGGATTTCTCGGCCATGGTCGACGACAATTTCGTCGACAGCCGGCTAGTGGAATACCGGGTCCGGACCACCAGCGCGGAGGATAGCCTCATTGCCGCCGTTCTCATCGACATCCTTGGCGACGGCGTGTCGATGATCTACAGCTTCTATGATCCTGATCAGGCGCGGCGCGGTCTCGGGACATTCATGATTCTCGACAGTATTCAGCGGGTCCGGCGGCTTGGTCTGCCCTATCTCTACCTCGGATATTGGGTCAATGGATCCAGCAAGATGGACTACAAGTCGCGATTCAGGCCGCAGGAGCGTCTGACCGCCGATGGCTGGAGCCTGATCCGCTGACGCCTGTTTGACATTGCGTCAAGATTTATTCATCCTGATAGCAAGTGATGAATCACTGTGCTGCTATTGTGACATCGCTGCGCGTTTGTCACATGACTTGACCTTGAGTTATCGATTTAAGTCTACGAGAGATGCGGGCCTAGTCTCGACCGGAAACTGAACGGATATCATGTTCGATACGACATCTGCGCAGGCGGGCCGCATAAGGAAAGGTTTGGCAATCACGACTCTGGGCGGGTTGCTGTTCACGCTTGATCTGCCGCTTCTCCGCCTCTCCATGGCAGACCAATGGACCATGGTCTTCGCTCGGGGCATCTTCCTCTTCTTGTCGATCAGCTTCGTTTGGCTGGCGATAAGACAGGTCACCGGCAACAAACTGCGCTATCTGGCCGGAACGACAGGCCTGATCGTGGCCGGTGTCAGCACGGTGGCGAACATCACGTACATCGGCGCGATCGTGAACACCAATGCCGCCAATGTCGTGTTCGTTATCGCCCTGATTCCCGTGATCACTGCGATGCTATCGCGCATCTTCATCAAGGAACGGACCCATCCATATACCTGGCTTGCCACTTTTGTGGCCCTTTTCGGCGTGGGGATTATCGTGTGGGACGGGATTCATGCAGGGAGCTGGTTCGGGGACGTTCTTGCACTGATATCCGCATTTTGCACCGCGGCCGCCCTCACCATCATCAGGGCGAGCGGCAAGAATGTTGCGACCAGTTTTGCCATCGGCAGCCTGTGTTCGGCGATCATCGCGCTGCTGTTTTTCGAGGTCGACACGGCTTCCCTGCTGAATACATCGTCCTTCGGCATGCCGGCACTGTTCTGGATTGGGCTGAACGGCCTGTTGGCCATTCCCCTGGCGTCGACCCTGATTGCCAATGGCCCGCGCTTCCTGCCCTCCGCCGATGTGAGCATGTTCTTCCTCCTCGAGACCGTTCTGACCCCCATCTGGATCTGGCTGCTGTTTGCTGAGATCCCCAGCACGATGGTTCTGGTTGGAGGCTGCATCGTCATTGTGACACTCCTCGCCCACAGTGGCTGGCGGTTGTCCCAGGCCTGGCCTTCGCCGCCTTCCGCTGCACCCTAGGCCGACGATCGCCTCTACCGGCTTTCGCCGCCGCCACCTTCGGAGCTGCCAGCTGTTCGCATGCCCTGGCTTACCCTTTGGGCAAATTGTCGCTGCGTTAACCAAAAACAAAGGCGGCTGTCATTAAGGTTACCACATCCCGAGGGGCGAGCCAGTCAGGCCGCCAGCGAGGTAGCGCAAAGACCATAACGGAGGTGGCGGCGGAGATTCGCGGAACGCCCGGCCGCGGGGGAACGACTGGCTGTTGGCATACTGCGCCAAAGCCCGCACAGCTGCTCTGCACTGTATGAATCGGAAATGCCCCCCGCCCTTCGCACTGGATCATCCTGTTCGATCCAACCCGGACGTCTCATCCTTCTACCGACCGGCAGCGAACGACAGAATTGAACCAGGCAAAAGCGATGAACACAGTCGGCCTTCGAAATCCTCTGGGAGCAACAAGAGTGGTTAGTTCGCTCGAGCGCGAACTGCACGAGCAGGGGCTTTCCGTCTCGACTCATGATGATCTGAGGCAACTGGCTGCACTCAAGCAGAGCGTTCGTCAGGAAACCGTAGCGCCCTATTTCGACCAAACCGTGAACAATACAGAAGGAAACCGGTTCTTCTGGATGCAACTTGCCGATGAGCAGGGTCAGACTGTCGGTCTGCAGGCCTTTCGACTCGACAATGTGAACTCAAGCCTTGCGGATTGGGGACCGACCTATACCATCGGCCTCTACATGCGCCGACAAGAAGTGCTGGTCCCGCTGCTCGCCTCGCCACCTTCCGGAAGCATATCGGAACAGATCCGCGGCAATCTCGTCTACCACGGCGAACTGTGGATCGACCGCAAGGTCAAGGCGCGCCGCGTCGTCGAAGTCTTCGGCCGGCTGGGCATGCTACTCGCGCTGCTCAGGTGGAATCCCGATGCGATCTGGGCCCTGGCTAGCCAGACCATGGCAACCAGAGGCCACCTCAATCGCATGGGCTTCAGCTACATTGAGCGCGGATTCTTCAGCTGGCAGTGGGGCCCCGAGGGCGCCGACGATGTCGAGTGGATCGCAATTGCAGAGCGCCGCGGGCTCGAACAGCTGATTGAGGAGATGCTGGTTACACCACAGCAATATCAACTGGCGTGACTTCGGTCACGACGGTCACAAGGCGGGCACGTCCACGCTTTGTCGGATGCGGCAAGACGAGCCGCTGATAGGGTATCCAGGAAATCTCAGCGTCGCTGCCCATCATTGCCGCGTAGACATGGTCATAGTGCGGCCGCCCCGTCTGAAGCACCTCCGCATAGGAACGGGAAATCTCGATATCGTAGTTCGTGCCGGAGATGCAGGGCGTGGTCACAGGGGACAAGCCCCAGAGCTTCGCGATTGCCGACTCCCTTCCAATACGCTCGACCTTGGCTTGACCCGTGGCAAAGTCGAAGGAACAGTCGACGGAGGATTCGGGCGGCGCTTGCCCGGTCTTCAGGGTCTGGCTCAGCACTTCCGGAAGTTCGTGACCCTCCGGATTGAACGAGCGCATGTAAACGCGCGATGACAGGTGGACATCGCTCTTGGCAATGAGCTGATCGATCCGATTGCTGGCGTCGACGACATTTTCGTACTTCTCGACAAACCATCCCGAGAGATAGTAGCTGAGGGTGTAAGGGCCCTCGAGATCGAATATGTGTTCCTTCACAAAGAACAGGGACGACCAGTCGGCAAAGGCAGCGTGCCACTTTATGGTCGTGCCGCTCTCGACGACAACCTTCACTGCCTTCGTCTTGCCGAGGAACATGCGCTCGGACAGAGACTCTCCTCTCGCCACGTCGAGTGTGGGTACAATCCGACCCGCGGAGATATAGTACTCTGTCCGTTTCATGTCTGTTTCAGCTACAGCGGCCAATTTCTCTTCGTCACGTTTGCTTGTGCGATTCCAGGTAATCGCGACGCCAATCGTCGGATTACTTTGCAACCTGAATGCAAAACGATCGATGAAAGATCGTACCTAACAAGCGGCTAACGAGGCACCATGGCGAAGAAGATCAGGTGGTTAGGCTGCGGGTCGAGCCATCGACAAAGCCAGCGCATTGCCGGCGGTTTTGCGCTTGCAAGCCTGCCGTTGGCTCCACATCCCAGCGGCCGTTAACTATTTCTTCAGATACGGGTGTACCAAACGCCTGTTTTGGTTAACTTTGACTTTACCAATTCGTCAACTTCTTGCCTTCTTCTCGTTGATTGGACGTCGAACATCTTAGGTGGGGCCATAGATCGATGAACATCATTTCCGCATTCGGACGCACGAACATCAGAGACGGAAAGGCCGCGGCCAGTCCGCGCCTCACGGATCGGCGCAGAGATTTTCCCGCCTGGCATTTTCCAATGGTCAATGACGAAGCCCGCAACGCCGCAATCGAGGCGGCAATCGCGCGGCTAGACCTCGCGGGCAAGACCGTTGTCGAGATCGGAACAGGAACCGGCCTCATTGCACTGCTCTTTGCCAAGTACGGCGCGGCGCGGATCGTGACATGCGAGATCAACGCGAATCTCGCTGCCGTAGCCGGCCGCATTGTCGGCGCCACGCCTTATGCCGATCGCATCGAGATCATAAACGACAGTTCGACCAATGCCATCGGCCGTGGCCTGCTCCCAATGGAGCCCGATGTGATCTTTACCGAGACCATCGACTGCGGCGTGGTGGGCGAAGGATTCTTTTCTGTCGCACACGACATCCGCCGACTTGCAGGACCGGGAACCATCGTGCTGCCCTCGGTGGTAACCCAGTGCATTGCCCTGGTCCAATCCGAAGAGATCGCAAACCTGAATAGGGCCGGCAGCGCCTGCGGCTTCGATCTCCGCGCGCTGAATGACTTCTCCACGCTCAACTACTTTCCTGTGCGGTCGGAGCTTTTCAACCATGACCTCCTGAGCAAGGAACTGCAGTACCGTAACTTTCACTATCTCAACTGTCCGGAGCCCGAGATTCACAAGCTGAACGTACTGCAGTCCGGAACCGTCCATGGCGTGCTCAGCTGGTTCACCGCGGACTTCGGCGGGGCATCGGTCTCCAATGCGGCGCTGACAGGCAGCCACTGGCATCAGGCCTTTCATCCCCTCTGCGAAGACATGCATGTCCAGGAGGGCGATGTCGTTTCGATGCTCATCGATGACGAAGGCTTCGCCTGGGCCGTGCGCGAGGGTTAGGCGACGGTCTAGTCGAGCGTCACCTTGTAACGGCTCACGGCCACCGCGGCCACGATGACCAAAGTGAGCGCCAGCACAGCGATCTCCGGCGACATCTGCTGAAGGTCTGCACCCTTCAGCATCACACCCCGCACCACACGGAGAAAGTGCGTGGCCGGCATGGCTTCGCCGATCGCCTGCGCCCAGCCGGGCATGCCCCGAAAGGGGAAGGCAAAGCCCGTGAGAAGGATCGAGGGCATGATGAAGAAGAACGACATCTGCATCGCCTGCAGCTGATTCCTGGCGATGGTCGAGAAGGTAAAGCCGATGGCCAGGTTGACGGTGATGAACAGCAGGGTGGCAGCGCAAAACAGACCATAGCTACCGACAAAGGGAACGTCGAACAGCACCCGGGCCGCTGCAAGAACAACCATCACCTGCACGGTTCCGATCAGGATGTAGGGTGCGATCTTGCCGGCCATCACTTCGATCGGGCGTACCGGCATGGCCAGAAGGTTTTCCATCGTGCCGCGTTCACGTTCACGGGTAACGGCAAGGGCTGTCATCATGACCATGGTCATCGTCAGGATGATTCCGAGAAGGCCCGGTACGATGTTGTAGCGCGTGAGACCCTCCGGATTGTAGCGGCGGTGGACAACGATCTCGACCGGCGCGGCCTGCGGCTTGAGATATGCCAAGGGGCCGGAGAGTTCTTGACCGAGCGCCTGTGTCACGGCCTGGTTGACCGCCGACAACGCCGGGCCTGTTGTGGCCGGATCGGTGGCATCGGCCTCGACCGCAATCTGCGCCACCTCCCCGCGCATGATGCGGCGGGTGAAGTCACCCGGAATGGTGATGACAAACTGCACCTCGCCACGCTGCAGCAACTCATCCGCTTCCGCCTCGCTTGCCGCCAGATGGATGGCCGAAAAATAGCTGGTGTTCTCGATCGCCTGGATCATGGCGCGCGTGATGGACGACTGATCCGACGAGAGGATCGCGGTGGGGAGCGCCTTTGGGTCGTTGTTAATGGCGAAGCCGAAGAGCACCAGCTGCATGATCGGCACGCCGAACATCATGCTGAAGGTCAGCCGGTCGCGCTTGAGCTGCAGCGCCTCCTTGACGATCATGGCCCAGAGCCTTGCGAGGAATTCCATGTCAGGCTGCCAACGCGTTGTCCTGCGCCTGCCCCATCAGGTGAATGAAGACATCCTCCAGCGTCGGCGCCTCACGTTTCCACGCAATGCCGTTGCTGCGGTAGGGGGCTATGGCGCGGTCGAGCACGGCCTCATCGGTACTGCAGACGTGAAGGGTCGTACCGAAGGCCGCAGCGGCGGTGATCCCCGGCGCGTCCCGCAGCAGGGGTGCAAGCCTGTCCGCGCCAGGGCCTGTCGCCACCACTGACTTGAGACCGGACTGGGCGATGATCTCGGACGAACTCCCGCGCGCCATCAGGCGGCCATATGCGATGTAGGCAATCTCATGGCAGCGTTCGGCTTCATCCATGTAGTGGGTGGACACCAGTACGGTAATCCCCTGCCCGGCCAAGGCATGAATCTCGTCCCAGAAGGTTCGCCGCGCTTTGGGATCGACGCCCGCCGTGGGTTCATCGAGCAGCAGGAGCTTTGGCTCATGCAGCACGCAGGCCGCAAGGGCCAGCCGCTGCTTCCAGCCGCCGGAAAGCGATCCGGTAAGCTGATGCTGGCGTGTGGCAAGGCCCAGCCGCTCAAGCGATCGGTCGACCCGGCTGCGGAGATGATCGAGCCGATAGAGCCGCGCGACAAATTCGAGATTCTCGCGAATGGTGAGATCTTCATACAGTCCGAAGCGCTGGGTCATGTAGCCGGTCTGGCGCTTAATGGCATCGCGCTCCAGAATGATGTCGTGCCCCAGGCAGGTGCCGCTGCCGCCATCGGGTGTCAGCAGGCCACAGATCATGCGCAGCGTCGTCGTCTTGCCGGAACCGTTGGGACCGAGAAAGCCGCAGATGCGACCCGGCGCAAGGCGGAGGTCAACGTGATCGACAACGGTCCGGCTGCCATAGGTCTTCACCAGATCCTTCACGTCGATGGCTGTCGCAGCGATCATGACAGTGGCGCCACGGCGACCGGCAGCCCGGGCAGCAGGCCCGAGGGCGATACTGGCCTCGCCTCGACCCGGAAAACTAGCTTGGACCGGGCCTCCTGCGAATAGATGACTGGCGGCGTGTACTCGGGAACAGAGGCGACGCTGGTGATCACCGCCTGCCGCGCTTCACCGCATCCGTCGCAGGTGAAGGTCACCGTCGTGCCTGGTTGTGCGAGGGCTACAACGGGCTCGGGAACAAAGAAGCGGAGCTTCACGGCTTCCGGCGGCAAGAGCGACACGACAGGCTGGCCCGCATTCACCCATTCTCCCACCTCGAAGAACGTGTCCTCGACCCGCGCCGATCGCGGCGCACGCGGCTCAAGGTCCCTCAGCTTGTGGCGCGCGGCGGCGACGGCCGATTGCGCTTCCGCCACATGGGCACGGGCCGCTTCGATTTCCTTGTCCCTGGCCGGAAGCGCTGCAACATCGGCCGCGGCATCGGC
>JBGSNJ010000035.1:0-5623 GCA_041739715.1 Aestuariivirga sp. | reverse complement strand
TAACCCGCTGGTCCCGATCCGAGGATCAGGACGCGGGCGTGACGGACGTTCATCGGACGGACTCCCGGGTCGCTATGAGAAAACAGCATAGCTCATATGGGGCTTGGGGCAAGCCCACTACAAGCCCTTGTGAACAGACCGCTTCCGGACGGGTTCGACGCCGGGGTCGCGCCGGGCTGGCGGACTTGCTATGGCTCGCCCATGAGTCTCCCTTTCCAGCTCGATGCCACCGACTGGCGGATCCTGCGCGAGCTGCAGCGTGACGGGCGAATTACCAACGTGGAGCTGGCGCAGCGCGTCGGACTTTCACCGCCGCCCTGCCTTCGGCGCCTCCAGGCATTGGAAAAGTCCGGTGCCATCGCCGGGTACCGCGCGGTGCTGAACGGTCCGCTGCTGGGCTATGGGGTGCAGCTCTTCGCCATGGTGGGGCTCAAGAGCCAGGCGGATGCCGAACTCAAGGCCTTCGAGGCGCGGATCGCCGGCTGGCCGCTGGTGCGCGAGGCCTATGCCATTTCGGGCGAGGCGGATTTCCTTTTGAAGCTTGTTGGTTCGGACCTTGCAGCCCTTCAGGACTTCATCATTCGAGACCTCACCGCCGCAGCAAATGTCGAAAACGTGCGGACGACTCTGATCATGCGCGTATCCAAGTACCAACCAGGGATCCCGATACCATGAGCACCGATGCCAGGGGCTGGTTCGGCCTCATCTCGGCGGCCACCACGGCGGTGGTCATCGGCTTTGCCTCCACCATCCTGGTCATCATGGAGGCGGCGCGTGCGGTGGGGGCCACGCCGGCGCAGCAGGCCTCGTGGGCCGCTGCCCTCTGTCTCGGCATGGCGGTTACATCCTTCTATCTCTCGTGGCGCTATCGCATGCCGATCATCACGGCCTGGTCCACGCCGGGAGCTGCCGTCATCGCCACCAGTGCGGCGGGTGTTACCTATCAGAACGCGTTGGGCGCCTTCCTGGTTGCCGGGCTGCTGATGGTGGTGGCGGGACTTATCAAGCCGCTGGAAAAGGCGATCGAAAAGATCCCTGCGCCGGTCGCCGCGGCGATGCTGGCCGGCGTGCTGCTGCGCTATACGCTGGGCGTTCCCGCGGCGGCGATCTCGGCGCCCATGTTCGTTCTGCCGCTGGTCGCGGTATTCTTCAGTCTACGGATCATTGCGCCGCTCTATGCGGTGCCCGTGGTGGTGGCGCTGGGCGTTGTCATTGCGGCGCTCGGCGGCGGCTTTGCCGATGACTGCTGCCACTTCGGTCTCACGGCGCTGGTGTGGACCACGCCGGGATTCGACTGGCAGACGATTCTCTCCATCGGCGTGCCGCTCTTTCTCGTCACCATGGCCTCGCAGAATCTGCCGGGATTTGCAGTGTTGCGCGCCAGCGGCTACCAGCCGCCGGTGCAGCAGGCGCTGGTGGTGACGGGTGCCGCCTCTGCGGCGCTGGCGCCCTTCGGCAGCCATGCCATCAACATGGCGGCAATAACGGCCTCCATCGTGACAGGCCCCGACTGTCACAAGGACCCGGCCAAGCGCTGGCTCATGGCCTGGCCCTATCTCGTCCTCTACGGCGCCATCGGCTTGATGGCGGCGAGCTTCGTCGAGGTTCTGGGCGCGCTGCCCAAGGACCTGATCACGGCGATCGCTGGCCTTGCGCTCTTCTCGCCGCTGATGGGCGGCCTCGCCACCATGATGAAGGAGCCGCGCGACATCGAATCGGCGCTGGTAACCTTCCTGGTCACCGCGTCCGGCATCAGCATCCTCGGTGTCGGTTCCGCCTTCTGGGGCCTCGTGGCGGGCCTGGTCCTCTTCGCCGCGCGGCATCTGCGCGAGATGAGACGGGGGTAGGGGCTGCCGGCATCCGTCCGGGAGTCGATTGCCGGACAAGCGGCGATCCGGACGCGGCGCCGTTGCGTTTCATCTTCATGCGCATCATTGTCTTCATCCTCAGCCTGATCCTCCTTGCGAGCACCCCCATGACCGCCTCGGCCAAGACCGCATATGACTTCGCCTTTACCGGCATCGACGGAATGCCGCTGCCGCTGGCGCAGTTCGAGGGCAAGGTGCTGCTCGTCGTGAACACTGCCTCGGAATGCGGTTTTACCCCCCAGTATGAGGGCCTCGAGCAACTCTGGAAGACCTATGGAGAGAAGGGGCTGGTCATCGTCGGCGTGCCATCCAACGACTTCGGCGGGCAGGAGCCGGGGTCATCCGAGGAGATCGCGACCTTCTGCAAGATCAACTACGGTGTGACCTTCCCGCTGGCCGACAAGACGGTGGTCAAGGGCGATGCGGCCCATCCCTTCTACAAATGGGCGGGCGAGCAGGCGGGCCTGATGGGCCGGCCCAAGTGGAACTTCCACAAGTATCTGATTGGCCGCGATGGCCGGTTCGTCGACTGGTTCTCGACCCAGACCAAGCCCACCGGACCGAAGATCAAGGCTGCGGTCGAGGCGGCCCTCAGTTCCACTTCACCTTGAGGATCTCATAGGACTTGCCGCCACCAGGGGTGGCCACTTCAACGGAGTCTCCAACCGACTTGCCGATGATGGCGCGGGCGATCGGGGAGGTGACCGAAATCTTGCCCTTCTTCACGTCGGCTTCGAATTCGCCCACGATCTGGTAGGTCGACTCCTCGTCGGATTCCTCGTCGACCAGCGTCACCCGGGCGCCGAACATCACGGTCTTGCCCGAGAGCTTGGAGATGTCGATCACGTCGGCACGGCTGATCTTGTCCTCGAGTTCCGCCACGCGGGCCTCGGTCCAGCCCTGCTGCTCCTTGGCGGCGTGATACTCGGCATTTTCCGAGAGATCGCCATGGGAGCGGGCCTCCTCGATCGCCTTGATGATGCGCGGGCGCTCCACCGACTTGAGGTGCTTGATCTCATCCATCATGGCGGCATGTCCTTCCGCCGTCATGGGTACTTTTTCCATGGTTCTCGTCCAGTCTTTGTCAGTTCGAGGCTTCCCGCCCGGAACTCCCCGCACGGTCCGCCTCCCAGTATCACGTGGAAAAACGACACCCGGCCTCACGGGTTAACGTGGAGGTCCGGGCGTCAGGTAACATGACGCAGTTCGCCGGGAATTTCAAGGGTGCGCTTAAAAATAACGCAACGTCATGTTCAGAAGTAGTCCTGCAGCGGCTTGACCTCGATGGTGCCGGCCTTTTGCGCCGCAATGGCCTTGGTCACGGCCAGGATGCCGGGCAGGGTGGTGTAATAGGGCACCTTCTGCAGCAGGGCGGTCTGGCGGATCGGCTTCGAATCCGACTGCGACGAGCGGGTCTCGGTGGTATTCAGCACGAGTTGGATGTCGCCGTTCTTGATGGCGTCCACCACATGCGGGCGGCCTTCGAGCACCTTGTTGATCTTGGTCGAGGGAATGCCCTTCTCCTCGAAATAGCGCTGAGTGCCCCCGGTTGCGACAAGCTTGAAACCCAGTTCCACGAGCCTGCGCATGGCGGGCAGGATGCGCGCCTTGTCGGCATCCTTGACGGAGATGAAAACGGTTCCGACCAGCGGCATGCGCATTCCGGCGCCCAGCTGGCTCTTGGCAAAGGCCATGTCGTAACTCTTGTCCAACCCCATCACCTCTCCGGTCGAGCGCATTTCAGGACCGAGCAGCACGTCCACGCCGGGAAACCGATTGAAGGGAAAAACGGCTTCTTTTACAGCAACATGGTTGATTTTCTTCGGTTTCAGCTTGAAGCTGGCCAGCGACTCTCCGGCCATGACCCGGGCAGCGATCTTGGCCACCGGCAGGCCGATCACCTTGGCCACGAAGGGCACGGTGCGCGAGGCCCGCGGATTGACCTCAAGGACATAGACATCGCCATCCTTGATGGCGAACTGGACATTCATCAGGCCGACGACATTGAGCGCGAGCGCCATGATTTTGGCCTGGCGCTCCAGCTCGGCCACCACCGCAGGCTTCAGCGAATAGGGCGGCAGCGAGCAGGCCGAGTCGCCGGAATGAATGCCGGCCTCCTCGATGTGCTCCATGACGCCGGCGATGAAGACATCCTTGCCGTCGCAGATCGCGTCGACATCCACCTCGATGGCATTGGAGAGATAGCTGTCGATCAGCACCGGGCTATCGCCCGAGACCACCACCGCCTCGGTGATGTAGCGCTCGAGCTGGGCATCGTCCTTGACGATCTCCATGGCCCGGCCGCCCAGCACATAGGAAGGCCGGATCACCACGGGGAAGCCGATGCGCTTGGCGATCTTCTTCGCTTCGGCGCCGGAATAGGCGATGCCGTTCTCGGGCTGGCGCAGTTTCAGTTTCCTGAGGAGCTTTGAGAAGCGGTCGCGGTCCTCGGCCAGGTCGATGGCATCGGGCGTCGTGCCGAGGATGGGCACGCCGGCCTTTTCCAGGGCGCTGGCCAGCTTCAGCGGCGTCTGGCCGCCGAACTGCACGATGACGCCCTTCAGCGTGCCGTTGGACTGTTCGGTATGGATGATCTCGAGCACGTCCTCGGCGGTCAGCGGTTCGAAGTAGAGACGATCCGAGGTGTCGTAGTCGGTCGACACGGTCTCGGGGTTGCAGTTGACCATGATCGACTCGTAGCCCGCGTCATGCAGCGCAAAGCAGGCATGGCAGCAGCAATAGTCGAACTCGATGCCCTGGCCGATGCGATTGGGGCCGCCGCCCAGGATGATGACCTTCTGCCGGTCCGAGGGCCGCGCCTCGTTCTCCGCGTCATAGGTCGAGTACATGTAGGCCGTGGGTGAGGCGAATTCGGCCGCGCAGGTATCGATCCGCTTGTAGACGGGCCGCACTGCGAGCCTGTGACGGTGGCTGCGGACCTTGTCTTCGGAGAGGCCGACGAGTTCGCCCAGCCGCTTGTCCGAAAAGCCCATTGCCTTGAACCGCTTGAGATTGGCCGCATCCTTCGGAAGGCCGCGCGCGCGGATCTTTGCCTCGGTCTGCACGATCTCCTCGATCTGGCGCAGGAACCAGGGCTCGTATTTGCAGGACTCGAAAACCTGGGCCACGGTCGCGCCCATACGGAAGGCCTGGGCGATCTTGAGAATGCGGTCAGGGGTGGGCGTGCCCAGCGCGGCGCGGATCGCGTTCTTGTCGTCGCCTTCGCCGGCGCCAGCAATGGCGATCTCGTTGAAGCCCGTGAGACCCGTCTCGAGCCCGCGCAGGGCCTTCTGCATCGACTCCTGGAAGGACCGCCCGATGGCCATGACCTCGCCCACCGACTTCATCGCGGTGGTGAGGTAAGGCTCTGCGCCCGGGAACTTCTCGAAGGCAAAGCGCGGGATCTTGGTGACGACGTAGTCGATTGTCGGCTCGAAGGCCGCAGGCGTGGCGCCGCCGGTGATGTCGTTGGCCAGTTCGTCCAACGTGTAGCCCACGGCCAGCTTGGCCGCGACCTTGGCGATGGGGAAGCCAGTTGCCTTGGAGGCGAGCGCGGAGGAGCGCGACACGCGCGGGTTCATTTCGATGACGACGAGGCGCCCGTCGGCGGGGTTGACGCCGAACTGCACGTTGGAGCCGCCCGTCTCGATGCCGATCTCGCGCAGCACCGCGATCGAGGCGTTGCGCATGATCTGGTATTCCTTGTCGGTCAGCGTCAGCGCCGGCGCCACGGTGATCGAGTCGCCCGTATGCAC
>JBGSNJ010000563.1:0-1966 GCA_041739715.1 Aestuariivirga sp. | reverse complement strand
GCGCGCTGGTGCGCAAGGCCGGGCTCTATCTGCTCGACGAACCCATGGGCCAGCTCGAGCCGCAGCTGCGCGCCATCCTGCGCGGCCGCATCAAGCATTATCTGCGCGAAAATGCCTGCACCACGATCCTGGTCACGCATGACCAGACCGAGGCCAATGCGCTGGCCGACCGCATCGCCGTCATGGAAGGCGGCGAACTGCAGCAGTATGCGACACCGGCCGAGCTCAAGGCGCGCCCGGCCAATCTCTTCACCGGAACCTTCATCGGCGAGCCGCCGATGAATGTCTTCCCCGCCACCCTGTCGATCAACTCGAAGACGATAAGCTTCGATATCGCGGGCGGTGCCGCGCTGTCCTACCCCGCGGCCGAGCTTTCCAGGTCCGTGCGGGATCTGCTGGCCGGGAAGACGGCGGTGACGCTGGGCGTCCGGCCGCACGCCCTGCATGCCGGCAAGGGCGCCCTCAAGGGCAAGGTCACCTCGTGCCAGTGGCTCGGCGACCAGACGCATGTGGCCGTCGACGTCGGCGGCCGCACGGTGGTGTCGGTGTCGCATGAGCGCGTCAGGGCAAAGACCGGCGCGGACATGGCGCTGAATGTGGCGGCCGCCGATCTCCACATCTTCGATCCGGAGACCGGGGCCGCACTGGCGCATGGCGGCGAGGCGGCATGAGCGACGGCGTCCTCATCGGCATCGACGCGGGAACCTCCGTCATCAAGTCGGTGGCCTTCACGACGGCGGGCGAGCAGATCGCCGCAGCGGCCATTCCCAATGCCTATCAGACCTTCGCGGACGGCGGTGCCGAACAGGACATGGCCCGCACCTGGCGCGACGCGGCCGAAACACTGCGGCAACTGAGCGGGAAGGTGCCGGACCTGGCGAAGCGGCTCGTGGCCATCGCGGTCACCGGACAGGGCGACGGCATGTGGCTCGTCGACAAGGCGGGCGAACCGGTGGCCCCGGCCTGGCTGTGGCTCGATGCGCGAGCCGCCGCCATTGCCGAGGACTTCGTCAACAGCGCAGATCACGCCGCGCATTACCGGCGCACCGGCACGGGCGTGAATGCCTGCCAGATGAGCGTTCAGTTGGCCTGGATGACGCGCAACCGCCCGGACGTGCTGGCGCGGGCCACCACCGGCTTCCACTGCAAGGACTGGCTCCACTTCAAGCTGACGGGCATCCGTGCCACGGATCCTTCCGAGGCGAACTTCACCTTCGGCCAGTATGTGAACCGACGCTACGCACCGGAGATCCTCGACAAGCTGGGCGCGCCCGATGCGAAAGCCCTGCTGCCGGAGATCGTCGAGGGCACCGAGGTCCAGCACGGGCTTTCGCCCGAAGCCGCCAAGCTGACAGGGCTCAAGACGGGAACCCCGGTGGTGCTGGGTTATGTCGATGTGGTCTGCACCGGCGTCGGCGGCGGACTCTACGATCCGCAGGGCCGCACCGGCTGCACCATCGTGGGGTCCACCGGCATGCACATGCGGGTGGCCCCCTCCGCCAAGCACGTGCGCCTCAATGCCGAGATGTCCGGCTACACCATGGCCTTCCCGGTGCCCGGCATGTATGCGCAGATGCAGTCGAACATGGCCTCGACGCTCAACATCGACTGGCTGCTGGACGTGGCACGCGGCATTCTGGAAACCGAAGGCGTCACGCGCAGCCGCGGCGACCTGCTCAAGGGCATCGACGAGAAGATCCTCGCCGCTGCCCCAGCCCGCCTCCTCTATCATCCCTACATCTCCGCGGCAGGCGAGCGCGGACCCTTCATGGAACCGGCGGCCCGCGCCATGTTCACCGGCCTCGAACTCGGCATGGGCTATGCCGACCTGATGCGCGCGGTCTTCGAAGGTCTCTGCTTTGCCGCCCGCGATTGCTACGCGGCGATGGGCGACATTCCGGAGGAAGTGCGCATCACCGGCGGGGCGGCGCGCTCCGGAGCCCTGCGCCGCATGCTGGCCAGCGCG
>JBGSNJ010000560.1:0-2269 GCA_041739715.1 Aestuariivirga sp. | reverse complement strand
AGCGCCCTTGCCGATCGGCGCGGCGGCAAGCACGGTGACCGGCCGCGGCGCGAGCTTCAACGCGCAGAAGAGCCCGGCCAGCCCGCCGCCGACGATGACCACATCGTCAATGCCGGTCCACGACACGGGCGGGAAAAGCTCAGGCTGCAGGGCGGTCATGATGAAATTCCGTTGTGTCTTCGTTTGAAAGGCTACCCCTCCCCAACCCCTCCCCACAAGGGGGAGGGGCTTACCGGGTTCCCACGCAGTGTTTCACCATCTCGAACGGTGCGCGGAGCAGGCTCCAAAGCCCCTCCCCCTTGTAGGGAGGGGTTGGGGAGGTGTTCTTTTTTCAATGTCCCTTGAGGTTCACCATGCGCTCAACCGCGAGGCGGGCGCGGGCGGCAACCAGCGGATCGACCAGCACTTCCTCGCGCATGGTCAAAAGGCTGTCGAGGATCTTCGGCAGCGTGATGCGCTTCATGTGCGGACAAAGGTTGCACGGCTTGATGAAGGTGACGCCCTTGGCTTCGTTCTCGATGTTCGAGGCCATGGAGCATTCGGTGACGAGCAGCACCTTGGCGCCCGGCTTGCGGCCCTTGGCATATTCGATCATGCCAGCGGTCGAGCCGGTATAGTCCGCGACATCCACGACCGAAGGCGGGCATTCGGGGTGCGCGATGATCTGGATCGAGGGGTCCGCCGCCTTGTAGGCAAGCAGTTCCTCGGCGGTGAAACGCTCATGCACCTCGCAATGCCCCTTCCAGGTGAGGATCTTCTTGGAGGTCTGGCGGGCGACATTTTGGGCCAGGAACTCGTCCGGTATGAGCAGCACCGTGTCGGAGGCAAAGCTTTCAACGACGCGCACCGCGTTGGACGAGGTGCAGCAAATGTCGCTCTCGGCCTTCACGTCGGCGGAGGTATTGACATAGGTGACGATCGGCACGCCTGGGTTGGCTTCGCGCAACAGGCGCACATCGGCGCCGGTGATCGACTCGGCCAGGCTGCAGCCGGCGCGCATGTCTGGAATCAGCACGGTCTTTTCCGGGTTCAGCAGCTTGGAGGTCTCGGCCATGAAATGAACGCCGCACTGGACGATGATTTCCTCGTCTACCATCGTCGCCTCGCGGGCAAGCTGCAGCGAGTCGCCGACAATGTCGGCAACGCAGTGGTAGATTTCCGGCGTCTGGTAATTGTGCGCCAGGATGACCGCGTTGCGCTCCTTCTTGAGCTTGTTGATCCACCACACGTACGGGGCATGCACCGGCCACTCGATGGCAGGGATGTGGTGCCTGACCTTTTCATAGAGGTGGGCCGTCTCGCGCGCGATCTCTTGCGTGTAGGCAAGGTCGGGCTTCGACAGCACGCCGAACCGGTCAGCTGCCGTCGGCACTGCCGGACCTGTCTTTGGCGCAACTTCATTCTGGGTTGCCAATGTCATTACAAAACTCCCCGCCCCCACACCATTTATGCTCATTTTGAGCATAAATGCGTTACAAAAGATGTCCGCCTAGCGGACGCCATAAGTTATGCTCAACTGTGAGCATAATCAACCCGCCAAGCACAAATATTGCCCGGCCTTTTCAAACACCCATCAGGTCGCGGGTTCGGCGGCCCCGCTACCGTCTTCCGGCGTACCGGACGGACCCGTTGGCTGCGGCGGGACAGGACGGCCGCTCAACAGGATGCGCTGGTAGAACCGCCCGATCGCAAGCAGCGAGAGGCCGAGCCCGATGAAAGAGAATGCGCGGTAGGCGCCCGTCAGCGCAGACATGTCAATGAGGAACACCTTCGTGACGGTCAACGCTATCAGGATGCCGGAAGCGGCGCGGATTGGCTGCGAATGCAACAGATGCCCGGCAGCGAGCAGCGCTATGCCGAGGAGCAGCCATGCGACCGAATATGTCCAGACTTCCGCTTCGCTGGCAGAATGCCAGAATTCCATCTGGTCGCCCTTCCAGGCATGGCGAATGGTCAGCGTTACCCACATGAACAGCAGCAGGCCCGCCAGCGCGGCATAGCCCAGCGTGTACCAGCGCGGCCGGATCGGGCGTGCCTGTATCGCCACCAACCCCGCCACGATTGCCGGCAGCAGGTAAGCAGGCAACAAGATGTTGAAGAACAGGCTTGGATTGATAGCGGGTGCATCGATGAGCGGGTTGTTAAGCACGAGCAGCCCGACGCCGATCAGAACCGCGCCGATCACGCCCGCGACCGACGTCGCCAGCGCGTAGATGCGCGCACCGGTGAGTGTCGCCACACGCTGCAGGCCGAGGGCGAAGCCGAGCGC
>JBGSNJ010000536.1:0-4084 GCA_041739715.1 Aestuariivirga sp. | reverse complement strand
GCGCGCCATGCGGGCGATGCGCGGCGCATAGACCAGCGCCACGACAAGCACGATCAGAATGGGGTTGCCTGCGTAGTCCGTGCCGGCCGCGGCGATGGCAATGAGCGCAAGCACGAGGAAGGGAATGCTGATCAGGGCTTCCAGCACGCGCTGCACGGCCTCGTCGATCCAGCCGCCGACATAGCCGGAGAGCAATCCGATGATGGCGCCCAGCACGAGGCCAAGCAGCGTGCCCGACAGCGACAGCAGGATCACGATGTGGCTGCCATGGACGACGCGGCTGAAGACATCGCGCCCGAGCTGGTCGATGCCAAAGGGATGAGCCAGGCTCATGCCTGACAGCGGCGGCCCCGCGCCCATCTGCGAATAGCCGTAGGGCGCCCAGAACGGGCCGGTGGCCGCGACAATGAGGTGAACGGCCAGGATGATGCTGCCGATCCGGAAGCTCAACGGCATCTGGCGCCAGAGGGACGACAAACGCGCCTGCCGCTGCACCGCGGGCGCCAGCCTGATGTCGAGATCGCTCATCGCCTAGCCCGTCCTCAGCCGCGGATTGAGCAGGATGGCCGCGATGTCAGCCACCAGGTTGGCCGCGATGTAGACGAGCGCCGCGATCATGACGGTCGCCTCGATGACCGGCAGATCGCGGAGCTGAAGCGAATCCACCAGCAGCGTGCCGAAGCCGGGATAGGAGAAGACCTTCTCCACCACCACGACGCCGCCGATCAGGTAAGCCAGGTTGAGCGCCGTCACGTTGAGCGTCGGAACCAGCGCGTTGGGCAGCGCGTGCCGCAGCAGGACGCGGGCGCGCGACAGGCCCTTCAGCTCTGCCATCCGCACATAGTCGGAATCGAGCACCTCGATCAGATTGTCGCGCAGCATGCGCACCGCATAGACGGCCATGACGATGGCCAGCGTCAGCGCCGGCAGGGTCATCGCCTTGAGATACTCGAACCAGCTCGAGGAGGCATCGACCAGCGAGATGGCCGGCAGCACCGGGATCCACAGCACGAAGGTCAGGAGCAGGATGGTGGCCAGAAGGAAGTCCGGCATCGACAGCAGCACGAGCGTCACCACCGACAGCGCATGGTCGGGACCGCGGTCGCGAGTCAGTGCCTGCAACACCGCCGGTATGACGGTGAGCGGAAGATAAAGCGCGAAGGCATAGAGCGACAGCAGAAGCGTGTTGAAGATGCGCGGCGCCAGGATCTCCGAGATCGGCCGGCTGGAGACCAGCGATTTCCCGAGATCTCCGGTGGCCAGGCCCCCGAGCCAGTCGAGGTAGCGGACCGCAGCCGGCCGGTCGAGGCCAAGCTCGGTACGGAGAACTTCCAACGACTCCGGCGTGGCATCGCGACCGAGGATACGCGTGGCGACATCGCCCGGCAGCACTTCCAGCATTGAGAAGATGATCAGCGACACGAGAAGCAGCGTGACGATCGACAGCAAGGTGCGGCGGACCACCAGCAGGACGATCGGCAATTCCCCCTCCTCCGACGATGAGGGGCGAGGCAAGCCCCGCCCCCTTTTTGCGCAATCAGCCGGCAGCGCGCGTCTGACCCTGCCGGCCGTTCTGTTGCGTCCCCCTACTTACAGGAGAAATTCTCGAAGTTGAGATTGAAGTTCTGCGCCCGGGGTTCGTAGCCCTCGCAGCCGTTGCGCACAGCGAGGACCTGATGGACGAACATCGGAAGGATCAGCCCGCCCTCCTTGGCCAGCAACTCGCCAGTCTGCTGGAACAGCTTCAGGCGCTCGGCCGGATCGACCGTGGTGTTTGCCTTCAACAGCAGCGCATCGTAGTCCGGACGCTCCCAGCGCGTTTCCTTCCACTTGGCGCTCTGCGTATAGGCCACGGCAAGGCCTTCGCCCGGCGGACGCATGGACCAGGCCGAGGTGACGATCGGCTTCTTCAGCCAGACGTCATCCCAGTAGCTTTCGGCAGGCGTCACGATCACGTTGATCTCGATGCCCGCGGCCTTGGCCATCTCCGCATAGACCTGCGCCATGCGCACCATGCCGGGCACGCCTTCAGCCGTGTAGAGGTCGAACTTCAGCCCGTCCTTGTAGCCGGCCTCGGCCAGAAGGGCCTTGGCCTTCTCGATATCCTGCTTGGGCGCTTCCTTGGTAAAGGAGGCCGGGCTTCCGACCGGCACCGGATTGTCGGCCGCCGCCTGGCCGAAGCCGAGCAGTACGGTGTCGACCATGGCCTGGCGGTCAACCACAAGCTTCAGGGCCTCACGGACCCGCGGGTCGTCGAAGGGCTTGGTATCGACCCACATGGAGACCGTCATGGAGTTTGACGCGCCAGTTTGCAGGAGTTCGACGTTCGGATCATCCTTCAGCGAACCGATCACCGAAGGATCGACGTTCAGCATCAGATCGACCTGCCCGGCCTTGATAGCCGCCACCGCTGCTACGGCCTCCTGTGCCACCGTGATGCGCAGGCAATCCGCCATGGGCTTGCCCGCATCCCAGTAGTTCGGGTTCTTGCGCAGGATGCGCACCGGCGCATTGGGCGTGAACTCTTCCTGAATGAAGGGTCCGGTACCGTCGCCTTTGAGGCGCAAATCGTCTTGCTTGGCGCCGTCCGGAACGATGTTGGTGAACTTGTTGGTGATCAGCACGGGAAGTTCGATCACCGGCTTCTTGGTGGTGAAGGTCACAGTCGTGGCATCGACGGCCTTTATGCCGTCGGGGTCAAGGAATTCGAGAACGGCCCGCGCGCCGGATCCGGTCTTCTCGTCGAGCAGCCGCTTGAATGTATAGACCACATCCGCCGAGGAAAAATCCTTGCCGGAATGGAACTTCACGCCCTCGCGCAGCTTGAAGGTCCAGGTCAGTCCGTCGTCGGAGACTTTCCATTCGGTGGCCAGTTCCGGCAGGACGTTGAAGTTGTCGTCGATATCGACCAAGCGGTTGTAGACCGCAAAGGTGTGATAGGCATCGTCGCCAGAATGCATATCGGCGGGATCCATCGACTGCTTCTCGCCGCTCCACTCGTAACCCAGAATCTTCACGCACTCGTCGCCCGCAGCGGCAAGGCTGGCCGGTGCCGACAACGTCAATGCGATCGCCGCGATGGCGGCGCCGTACAACAACTTGACCGACTTCATTGGATACGTCCTCCCAGACATTATCTGTTTAAAGGCACTTGCAATTCCGAAATGGCGGACAACTGTACGTCTTGCCAGACTGGCACATTAGCTGCGATAGACTGCGAGTCAAGATACCGGAGGCGTTGATGAGACCAGTCATATTGCGCGGCATCACGTGGGACCATCGGCGCGCGATCGATCCGCTGATCAACACGGCCGCGATGTTCCGAGAGCGGCATCCGGACATCGAGATCGCATGGTCGACGCGGCCGCTCAGCGGGTTCGAGTTCACGCCTGTCGCGGAGCTGGCGCAAAGCTTCGACCTCATCATTCTCGACCACCCCTTCATGGGGGCCGTTGCCGCGTCGAAGTGCCTCTTGCCGCTGGACGAGGACACCGGCGCGGACTCGCTGTTCGTCGGCCCTTCGCTGGCAACCTATCGCCTGGACGATCATGTCTGGGCCCTGCCCGTCGATGCCGCCTGCCAGGTGGCGGTGTCCCGTCCCGACCTGATGGAGTTGCTGGACATGGAACCGCCCCGCGACTGGGAAGGCCTCCTGAGGCTGGGACGGCGCGCCCGGGAAAAAGGCCAATGGCTTGCCATCGGACTCAAGGGCGTGCACAGCCTGATGACCTTCTTCACCCTCATGGCCAATCTCGGCGCGCCCTGCGCCTCGGATCGCCGCTATGACTTCGCCGACCGCGGCATGGCCCGGCAGGCCCTCGGCCTGATGCGCGCGCTGCTGGAATACTGCCCGCCGCAGGTCTTCGACTGGAACAGCATCGCGCTGCATGACGCCATGGTGCGCGAGGACGATCTCGTCTTCTGCCCCGCGGTCTATTGCTACGCGACCTATGCGGAGGCCGACCAGCGCCGGCCGCTGCGGTTTCATGACCTGCCCGGCCCGGCGGGGCATGCTGGCTCGACCATCGGCGGAACGGGGCTTGCGGTTTCCGCTGCAACAACGCACCGCGAGGCGGCGCTGGCC
>JBGSNJ010000533.1:0-4422 GCA_041739715.1 Aestuariivirga sp. | reverse complement strand
GCCGACGAGCGCACGGCCGATCACCAGAACCAGCCCAGCGGCACGCGCTGCGACGGCGGTGGCGGTGCGGGTGGCGGTCGTCATTTTTCTCTCCTGTTCCGGCGTGGAGGGGCGCTGATACGCCCCATGGCGGCAGGATTCTGTGACGGACGTCACATTTCGTGGAACCGTCATAAAAAACCTGGCGCCGTGCGACGACGCCAGGGCAGAGAACCGTTGCGCAGCGCTGCTAGACGGATCTCTTTCGGCGCAGACGCCGGACATTGGCCTTTACCCGTTGCCGGGCGGGCAGAGAGGCGGCAGCCGAGATGCGTTCGAGCGCGCTGCAGGGGTCGATCGCAGATGGCTGGCCCGTCACCAGCCGAAGCCAGCCCAATGTCATCTCGATCGCCACCTGCTGGTTGAGCCGCCAGAGTCCCTCACCGAATGCCAGCTGTTTCTCCGTGATCATTCGCGTGGCTTCTGCCATGCGACGGGGTGTGGGCTGGACCAGACCCAGCCAAAGGATCGGCGCGCGCCGCGCAATGGTCTCGGCCGCGGAAGCGGCGACCGTCATGCTCTCGGTTGAAGTCAGTTTCCGCATCAGAGCACCTTGGTCCATCTCTTCATCGTGGCGGAAGTCCAGGTCAGAATTTTGCAGATCGTGTGACCGTGGACCGGATCGCTCCGCTCTCGCGTCACCTGCTGCTGGTCGATCTGTCGCCGCAAGGCCCCAAGATACAGGAAAACCCCGGCGTCTCCACCGGGGTTTTCGCTGTCGCTCGCACTGTTCGGATCAGCAGCTGTAGTACATGTCGAACTCCACCGGGTGCGGCGTCATCCGGTAGCGGTCCTGCTCTTCCTGCTTGAGGTCGAGGTAGCTCTCGATCTGGTCCTTGCTGAACACGTTGCCCTTGGTGAGGAAGTCGTGGTCGGCCTTGAGGCTGTCGATGGCTTCCTGCAGGCTGCCGCAGACGGTGGGAACCTGGGCCAGTTCGGCCGGCGGCAGGTCGTAGAGGTTCTTGTCCATGGCCGGGCCGGGGTGGATCTTGTTCACGATGCCGTCGAGGCCGGCCATGATGATGGCCGAGAAGCCCAGATAGGGGTTGGCGGTGGGATCCGGGAAGCGGACCTCGACGCGCTTGGCCTTGGGGTTCGACGTGAAGGGGATGCGGCACGACGCCGAGCGGTTGCGCGACGAGTAGGCGAGCAACACCGGGGCCTCGTAGCCCGGCACCAGGCGCTTGTAGGAGTTGGTCGACGGGTTGGTGAAGGCGTTGAGCGCCTTGGCATGCTTGATGACGCCGCCGATGAAGTAGAGGCAGGTCTCCGAGAGGTCGGCATACTGGTTGCCGGACATCTGGGTCTTGCCGTCCTTCCAGATCGAGAAGTGGCAGTGCATGCCTGAACCGTTGTCGCCGAAGACGGGCTTGGGCATGAAGGTGGCGGTCTTGCCATAGGCATGGGCCACGTTGTGGATCACGTACTTGTAGATCTGCATGTGGTCGGCGGCGGTGACCAGCGGCTGGAAGCGGGTGCCCAGCTCATGCTGCGAGGAGGCCACCTCATGGTGGTGCTTCTCGACGATGAGGCCCATCTCGCCCATGACCGAGAGCATTTCCGAGCGCATGTCCTGGGCCGAGTCCATCGGGTTCACCGGGAAGTAGCCGCCCTTGGTGCGCATGCGGTGGCCCATGTTACCGGTCTCGTAGTCGCGGTCGGAGTTGATCGGCAGTTCGACCGAGTCCAGCTTGAAGCCGGTGTTGTAGGGCGAGGTGGAATACTTCACGTCGTCGAAGATGAAGAACTCGGCCTCGGGGCCGACGAAGACCGTGTCGCCGATCTTGGTGGACTTGAGGTAGGCCTCGGTGCGTTTGGCGATCATGCGCGGGTCGCGGGCATAGCCCTCGCCGGTGCCAGGATCGAGAATGTCGCAGAACACCGACATGGTGGTCTGGGCATAGAAGGGATCCATGTGGGCCGAGGACGGATCCGGCATGAGGACCATGTCGGACTCGTTGATGGCCTTCCAGCCGGCGATGGAGGAGCCGTCGAACATCAGGCCATCGGCCCAGGCGTCCTCGCCCATCTGCGAGACGTCCATGGTGAGATGCTGCATCTTGCCGCGCGGATCGGTGAAGCGGAGGTCGACGTACTTCACCTCCTTGTCCTTGATCATCTTGAGGACGCCATTGACGTCGAGAGGCTTGCTCATAACTCGGTTTCCTTCGTGTTTTTATTGACGGTTGGACTTAGAGCGCGTCCGGCCCGGACTCGCCGGTACGGATGCGGATGGCTTGCTCGATGTTGGAGATGAAGATCTTGCCGTCGCCGATGCGGCCGGTGCGGGCGGCGGTCTGGATCGCCTCCACCGCCTTGTCGACGAGGTCGTCGGCGAGGATGACCTCGATCTTCACCTTGGGCAGGAAGTCCACCACGTATTCGGCGCCGCGGTAGAGTTCGGTGTGGCCCTTCTGGCGCCCGAAGCCCTTGGCTTCCGTGACGGTGATTCCCTGCAGGCCGACTTCCTGTAGGGCCTCCTTCACTTCATCGAGCTTGAAGGGCTTGATGATGGCTTCGATCTTTTTCATCTGGGGTTCTTGCCTCGCTTTGTGGGTTCCGGTTTGCAGAGTCCGTGCCAGTTCACGAGTCCTTGGGATTCAAGGGCTTGCATGGGAGATGAACAGGCGCTCCGGACAGTAATGCATAAAAATACGGCAAATGCACAGAAGTTGTGCGGTGACGGCTGGGTTGGAGCGGTTGTGGGCGGATTGCGGCTTCGATGATGACAGGGCGGCGGGTCTGGGGCATGCCTAGAGGGTCGACGGGACTCTCATGCTGCACGTGGCGCTGCCTACCTTTCTCGCCGTTCTGGCGCTCTGCGCGGTCTATGCCGTGGCGCGGGTCTCCGGCATCGGCCAGCACCGCTGGACGCCGCGCATGCTGTCCTTCGCTTCGGGGCTTAGCGTCAGCTACGTGTTTCTCGATCTGCTGCCCGGCCTGTCGAAGCGGCAGTCGGCGCTGGATGCGGTGGGCTGGCTGAGCGCGCTCAACCGTCATGTCTACATCCTGGCGCTTGTGGGACTGGTCGTGGCCTTCTGGGTCGAGACCGCCGCGCGCGAGTCGCGCAAACGGCAGCGCCAGCAGGGCCTGGCGGACCAGACGGCGAAGTTTGCCTTCATGCTCAGCATGACCTCGGCGATCGTGCAGCATGTCGCAACGGGATATGCAGTGGGTACGCCCGGCGACCAGGCGGTCGATCCGCTGTGGCTCTTTGCGGTGGCGCTGGGCCTGCACTTCCTGGTCAACGATCATGCCATGGCCGAGCACCACGGCCCGCGATACGAAGGCAAGGGCCGATGGCTTCTCGTCGCAGCACTGCTCCTGGGCTGGCTGATCGGCGTGATCGATTCGATCCGGATTCCCGACGTGGTGCTGACCCTGGTGCTCTCCTATCTCGCCGGCGGCACCATCCTGAACATCATCCGCCATGAACTGCCGGACACGCGGCGCACATCCGATGTCGGCGCCTTCGCGCTGGGCGCGGCCTGCTACACGGTGCTGCTGCTCTATCTGCCGTGACAACCCGCGGCGCCTCAGGCGCCCCGTGGCGCAATGGCGCGCACGAGGTCCTGCAGGTCCTTGGCGCGCATCTCGTCGAGCTTCTCGTGCAGCGCCATGATCTCGATCTCGGCCTTCAGATTGACCTCGTAGTCGTGGGAAGCTTGCAGCCGGTCCTTCGCCGCCTGGCGGTTCTGCGACATCATGATGACCGGCGCCTGCAGGGCCGCGATCATCGAGAGAAAGAGATTGAGCAGGATGAAGGGGTAGGGGTCGAAGCTGCTGCCGCTGCGCGCATAGAGAAGGACATTCACCATCACCCAGGTGGCGATGGCCGCGCCGAAGATCATGATGAAACTCCAGGAGCCGCCGAAGGCCGCGATGCGGTCGGACAGGCGCTGGCCGAAGGTAAGGCCCTCGTCGTAATCGACGTTGATGTCGCGCGACACCGCCAGGCGGTTCGCCACCCGCTCGATGACATGGCGCTCGCGGGCAGGAAGGTCTTCATAGCCGATTTCCAGGATGCGCTGGGCGAGAAGCCTGACGGCGGCATGCTGCGATGTGGTCATGTCAAACTCCTGTTCCTTCGGCGGACAGGCTGATGAGGGTGGAGCCTTGCGCCGGGACTTGTTATAGCGGGGCGGGATGGCTTTCCGAACATGGCGTATGCGCCGAGGTATCTGGCATGGGTCCCGAACTTCTGACGACTGAGGAGATGTCTCGCGCCGATGCGCTGGCCGCTGCGGCCGGTGTCCCTTCGCTCGATTTGATGGAGCGGGCAGGGCGCGCCGTGGCCGAGGAGATTGTCCGCCGCTTCGGCGCAAGGCCCGTGCTGGTACTGTGCGGGCCTGGCAACAATGGCGGCGACGGCTTCGTGGTGGC
>JBGSNJ010000394.1:0-3756 GCA_041739715.1 Aestuariivirga sp. | reverse complement strand
TTGCCGGATTGGCCAGCGCCTGGACACCAACCGCCATCGCAGTCAGGGAAACGGTAGAGAACAAGCTCCAACGGTTACGGCGTTCGAAAAACATTCAGGCCCCCGGTCATTGTCAAAATTGTTTCAACGCAAAACGCCAGCACCGGGAAATCACTACCGGTCGCATTTTGCCTGTTTATTTGGTAGTTTATTGGAGTCAATACACCAAACACATGCAACAAAATGTCAGATATGATTGTTTTTTATGCCATTAGAATATTTTTGTAAGATTTTTATAATTTTATATCGCCATTAAGGTTCGATAAATCTGTTTGTGACGCCTGATTCGGCTAAAAATACAAATTTTTGGACATTTCCTAGTTCATACAACTGTCGAAATATTTGATATCGTACTATTAACTTGAATCGAAGCTGGAGTAAAAATCTTTAGCTGTTGGTGTGATACCGCACTGCCGTGCAATCTCCAGATCAATCCGCAGCATTTTGATGCAGTTTTGCCACAACAATGCGCCCCTGCAGTGCAACCCGGAAAGCTGATTCCCGGTGCACCCTTTATTGCCAACGAGCACCCAAACAATGCACATTGCGCGCAGCACGCAACGGAGAAAAATCATGCGAAAGTTGTTGGTTCCAGTTGATGGTTCGCCAGCCTCGGGCAAGGCACTGGACCACGCCATAGCGCTGGCGCGACAATATCCGCCGATAGCGATCCATGTCGTCAGCGTGCACGAATTGCCGCATGATTACGGGCGTAGCGCCGCCTACTTCCCGGCGGAGAAGTTGGCGGAAATGGAAGAGCAGCACAGCCGCGAGGTGCTGGAGCCGGCCGTCACACTTCTCAAGGCGGCAGGGGTTCCACATACGGTCGAGAGCGCGGCGGGAGAGGTTGCCCACGCCATCGTCGACAGTGCCGCTCGCAACCAGTGCGACACGATCGTGATGGGCACGCGGGGCATGGGCACGATCGGCAGCCTGGTCATGGGTTCGGTGGCGACGAAGGTCGTGCATTTGTCGGGTGTTCCGGTCCTTCTGGTGAAATAGGCCGGCTGCACGGCCCAACAAGGATTGTATGGAAATGGCGGGACGGCTTGCAGGCAAGGTGGCGCTGATTTCAGGCGGGGCAACGGGCATGGGCGGGGCCGCGTCGCGCCTCTTCGCGCAGGAAGGCGCGGCTGTCGGCATTGTGGACCGCAACACGGACGCCGGCCACGCCCTCGCGCAGGAGCTGAAGGCGCAGGGCCATGATGTGGCATTCGCCACCGCCGACGTGTCCAAGGCGGACCAGGTGGAGCGCGCCGTTTCAGCCATCGCGGATGCGCTGGGCACCATCACGGTCCTCTTCAACCATGCCGGTTCAATCGTGGTGAAGCCCTTTCTCGATACCACTGAGGAAGATTGGGATGGCCTGATGGCCGTCAATGTCAAAAGCATGTTCCTGGTCACGCGCGCCGTGCTTCCCGGCATGATTGCGGCGGGCGGCGGATCGATCGTCTGCACTTCGTCGATTTCGGCGGTGGCGGCTACGCCGATGGAAGTGCTCTACGGAACCACCAAGGGCGCCTGCCACATGTTTGCCCGGGCCATCGCGGTGGAGTATCGCGACCGCAACATACGCTGCAATGCCGTCTGCCCCGGCTTCATCCGTACGCCGCACGGCAACCGTGAGGTCGAGTTGCTTTCGAAATACGGAGTGGATGTGTCGGATGCGGCAATTGCGGCGCAACAGGGCCGCATGGGCGAGCCGGAAGACATTGCGCGTGCAGCGCTTTATCTCGCCTCCGACGATTCGCGCTTCGTCACCGGCGCGCATCTTTTCGTCGACAACGGCTTTACGGCAATCTGATTTCGCGAATCGGCTGCCGGGCGTATCCTGCCGGCGCAGCAATGGGCTGCGCGGGAAAAGGAGCCAGACAATGGATATCGGAAGCTTGCTTGCATTTCTTCTCGTCGGCGCAATCGCCGGCTGGCTGGCAGGGCTGCTGGTGAAGGGCTATGGGTTCGGCCTCATCGGCAACATCGTCGTTGGCGTCATCGGCGCTTTCCTTGCCGGTTGGCTGCTGCCGCAGATCGGCATTTCCATAGGCGGGGGCATGATCGCCGCAATTATCCACGCGATGATCGGTGCGATCATCCTGCTGTTGGTGCTGGGGGTGTTGCGCCGCGCCACGGCCTGACAAAAACTGCGGCGGCGCGCAAATCAGGAAATGCGCGCTTCCGCGCTCTTTACGGCGGTCAATGCGTCGGTCGCGACGAAATCCGCCCCGACACTGGAGAAACGGTCGCGGTCGGCGATCAGCGCCGGGCCGCCCACGCAGATGCCGATGCCGGGATTTGCAGACATCGACCTTGCCTTCTTGATGATGGCGTTGAGCTTGTCGAGCTCAACCGAAATGCCGACCGACAGCCCAAGCACCGAAAAATTTCCGTCTGCAAGGGTGCGGAACATGCGGTTGCCGCACACCAGTTCGGCACCGCCGCTGACCTCCCAGCCGGCTTCCTGAAAACAGGCGGTCACGACCAGCAGCCCGAGCGTATGTTCCTCGCCGCTGACCTTGGCAAGAAGGATGCGGCGTGACGGCTGCTCCCTCGCCACTCGTGCCGAAGCTTGCTGGACCTTTTCATGGACGAAGGTCTGCAACCGCGCGGCGGCAAGCGTGACCTCGTAAAATCCTGCGGTATCGTCGTTCCACATGTCGCCGACGCGGCCGATTACAGACCGCACGAACTGGTCGAAAACATGCGCAGGCGCTTCGCGCAGCAGTTCGATCTCTTCCTGGAACATCCTGAAAGAGCCGGCATCGCGGTCGAGCAGCAACGACACCATTCCGTCAATGTCGATCTCCACCAAATCGTCCTGGGTGAGGACCGGTGGATCGTTTTCATGCCGGTGGACAAGCTCCGGCACCACTGCAATGCGAATTGTGCTTTCGAGCCGGCTGCGCTGGATTGGCGACAACGCGGGTGCGATCGGGGTCGAGTTGTCTTTCAGGAAATAACGGACGTAACGGCCGGATCGCATACGAGGCGAAAGGCGAACAACTGCCGGGCCATGCAAATGGGCCATTGCGGGTTTGGTGCCCGCAGACGGCATCGACGGTTTCCCCCGATCCTTGTCCATTGGTCTCCCCCGATCCCAACCTCCTCGTCAGGATCAAATTAACGATAACGCAATTACCCGGCGCTTGCGAGCGAAAATGTGCGGGTCGTGGTTTTGCACACAGCGACGAAATACGGCGCCGTCAAATTGTTTCAAGACTGTCGTGAAACGGCAACATGAAAATTGTTTCCAAGCGCTGAAAGCGCAACATTTGCTATCCCGCGCGCATCCAGGCCGGCTGCGGCATACATGGCATCGGGCGCCGCCTGCTCGATGAACGCGTCTGGCAAGGTCAAGGTACGGACCGCCGCCCCGCCCTGCAACAAGCCGCGTTCCGCCAGATGGTGAAGCACGAGCGAGCCGAAGCCACCCGTCGCGCCTTCCTCGACGGTTATCAGCACGCGATGGCTTCTCACGAGGTTTTCGAGGAGTTCCCCATCGAGTGGCTTGGCGAAGCGGGCATCGGCGACCGTAACGGACACGCCCATGCCGGCCAGGGTTGCGGCTGCAGCAACGCATTCGCCGAGCCGCGCGCCAAAGGACAGCAGTGCAATGTCGCTGCCCTGCTGAAGTACCCTGCCCTTGCCGATCGCCATCGGCGAGCCGTGCGCCGGCATCGGCACGCCCGATCCGTCGCCGCGCGGATAGCGGAAGGCGAT
>JBGSNJ010000494.1:0-10338 GCA_041739715.1 Aestuariivirga sp. | reverse complement strand
GCGCCGGACTTCGCCGGGCTCTTCGCCGCGCGTGCGGTGATCGGGCTGGGATTCTCCGCCGGCCTCATGGCCAGCTACAAGTCCTCTGCCACATGGGTGCCGATCGAACGCCGTTCGCTGGCCAATACCGGAATCATGTCGCTGGGAGCGCTCGGCGTGCTGGTGGCGACCGAACCCACCGAATATCTCGTCGGCCAGATCGGCTGGCGCAGCACCTTCCTCGTCTTTGCCGGGGTCATCATGCTGGCAGCCTTTCTGATCCTGGTGCTCGCGCCCCGCCGGGACACCATCGGCGAACCTGCGCCCTTCGCCGCGCAGTTCGCCCAGCTCACCGCCATCATGAAGCGCCCGCTGTTCTGGCGCGTGGCACCGCTGCTCGGCCTGACCTCGGGAGTCCAGATCGGCATCCAGACGCTCTGGGCCGGGCCCTGGTATCGCGATGTCATGGGCTTTTCCCGCGAGGAAGTTGCACGCCACCTGTTGTGGATGGCTCTGAGCTTCATGATCGGCATTCTCTCGGTGGGGGTCATCGCCGACAGGCTGGGCCGCCGCGGCATCGGTCCCATGCCGGTGATGCTCGGTTTCAACGTGATCTACTTCGTCGCCCAGGCGCTCATCGTCTTCCGCATCGACGGACTCATGGTCCCGGCCTGGCTGGCGGTCGCCGCATTCGGACAGGTGGCCGTGCTGGCCTTCCCGTGGTTTGCCGCACATATCGGCAAGGACCTCGCGGGCCGCGCCAACGCCACCATCAACTTTGCCATGTTCGTGGCCGCCTTCACCGCGCAGTATGCGGTGGGCCTGGTGATCGGCCTCTTCCCCAATACCGCAACCGGCTATGATCCGCGCGGCTACAGCTGGGCCATCGGTATCCTTCTGGTGCTGCAGCTCCTGGCCTTCGCCTGGTATCTCGCCGCCTCGCCACACAGGGAGTCCCGCCCATGATCAACCCCGTCATCGCCGAAGTCATGCGCGGCGGCATCGTCGAGAGCCGGCATCGCGGCGCCTTTGCCGTGGTGGATGCGAGCGACCACGTCGTGGCCGCCGAAGGCGGCATCGCGGCGGCGGTGTTTCCACGCTCGGCGATCAAGGCCTTCCAGTGCCTCGCGGTGGTGGAGAGCGGCGCCGCCGACCGCTTCGGCTTCACCCCGGAGGAGATCGCACTGGCTTGTTCGTCGCACAACGGCGAGCCCGAGCATGTGCGCGTCGCCCGCGCCATGCTGGCCAAGGCGGGCAATGGCGAGGAGCTCTTTGAATGCGGCGCGCATTGGCCCATCGAGGAGAAGGCCCATCACGCGCTGGTCCATGACGGCCAGCCCTGCCGCGCGGTTCACAACAATTGCTCCGGCAAGCATGCGGCCATGCTGGCGCTGGCCCGCCAGCTCGGCGCCGATCCGCAGGATTACGTAAAGCCCGATCATCCGGTGCAGCGCGCCATTGCCGCCACCATCGGCCGCATCTGCGGATGCGATCTCGAGGCCCAGGCTGTCGGCGTCGATGGCTGCTCGGTGCCGACCTGGGCCATTCCGATCCGCAACATGGCTCTGGGCTTCGCGCGCTTCGCGGATCCCGAGAATGCCGCGGCGCTGCGCATCATCGAGGCGGTTCGCCAGCATCCCTTCATGGTGGCCGGCACCAGGCGCTTCGACACCGAACTCATGACGGCGCTCCCCCGCGTCTTCGTGAAGACCGGGGCGGAGGGCGTCTATTGCGGCTGCATTCCCCATGCGGGGCTCGGCATCGCGCTCAAGTGCGATGACGGCGCCGGGCGGGCTGCCGAAGTGGCCATGGCCTCGGTTCTGTCGAGTCTCGACGTCTGGACGCCGGAGGAGAAGCAGATCCTGCTCCGCTTCCGCCATCACGGCCTCAAGAACTGGCGGGCCATCCCGGTGGGCGAGGTCCGCGCGGTACCGGCCTAGCCCAGACTGGCGAGCAGGGACCGGATGCTGGCCGCGAAGGTGGCGTGACGCTCTGCCGTCACGGTTTCGGCGGAATGAAGGGCGCGATAGTGCAGCCGCGCCCTTGGCGCACAGGGTGCGACGATGCCGTATTTCAGAACACGTTTCACCGGCTGGCGCATGACCAGCCAGTCCACCCAGCGCGGCGCGCCCAGCGTGGTGATGGCAACCACATGCCGCAGCTTCAATAATCGCGGACGGATGGCCTCTCCGCCGGGCGCGTGATCGAAGGCGACTCCCGGCATCCAGATACGGTCAAACCAGCCCTTGAGCACCGCCGGGAAACCGAACCACCATGTCGGAAAGACCAGCACGAGTATCTCCGCTTCGGTAAGCTCCGCGGCGGCAGTGCGATCATAGGGGGGCGTGCGGTAGTAGTCGCGCCGCTCCTCGGGCGACAGCGCCGGATGAAGGTCGGATTGATAGAGATCGCGGCGGTCTACCGTGTGCCCTGCCTCGGCCAGCGCCTCCTCCGCCATGCGGGCAAGGCCGTGGCACAGGCTGTCCTGCAGCGGATGGGCAATGACGACGAGTACCTTCATTCAGTCGGAAAGATTGCCACTGATGATGCCCTGTGTCACTTCCGCGCCGTCGCGCGCCAGGTCCCGAGTCGCCGGCTTGCCGTGATCGGTGCCCATGATGCTGCCGATGCGCGATCCCGAGATCCTGTTGTTGACGACCAGCACCGGACCCGCGCCGCCACTGACGGAGAAGCCGATGCCGATTCCGCAGTCGCGCAGCACGTTGCCGGTGGCCGACAGGTTGCGGCTGTACCCACCCCAACCCAGCGAGATGCCGGTGTCGACTGCGCCATCGATCACGTTGCCAGTGATGGCCGTGTCCGCCTCGGCCGCAATTCCGACACCGCGGGTGTAGTCCAGCGAGCCGCCGCCGGTGACCTTGCGGATCACATTGCCGGTCACGGCCGCCAGTCGCCCGCCCTCGTTGAAGTTGGTGATCGAGATGCCGAGCGCCACATCGTCCAGCATGTTGCTGCTGACGACCGCCCCCTCGAAGCCGAACTCGCAGTAGATCGCCACTTCTGCGATGCGCGAGATCGCGTTGCTCGCGATCAGGCAGGCGGAACCGGAATTGTTGCGGATGGCGGAGAAGGCACAGTCGCTGATGCGGTTTCCCGTCACGATCACATTACCGGCGCGATAGACGTTGATGCCATTGCCGTTCTGGCCTGTCCCGCCGGCTTTGGCCGCCACGCGGACGATATGGTTGTTGGTCACGCGCGTTCCATCCTCGGCCGGTTCCGAAGTCCAGACCTGGATGCCGTTGTTGCCGATGTCTTCAAGGCGGTTGCCCGAGATGTCGAGACCCGTCGAGTCGCGCGCGAAGAGCGCCGTCGTGGTGATGCGCGAGAAATGGCACCCGGTCACCGCGCCGCCGCAGCCTTCGAGGTGAAGTCCGCCTGCAGGCGAATCGGAAAAGTGGCACATGTCGATCCGCAGTCCGGGAGACCGGGCTGCGGTCACCAGGGCCTCTCCCTGTGCCAGGGCCGGCCCGGAGAAGCTCAGGCCTCGCAGGGTAATGGATTCGGTTGTTGTGATGGTGAAGATCGGCTGACCATCGGGAGAGATGAGCCGCGTCTGGTCGCCGAGGCCGGTAATCGTCAGCCCACGGTTGATCGGGATACCGGAGGCGATGAAGTCGCCGTGCGGCAATTCGAGGCCGCGCCCAGCTTGAATCGCTTTCGCAACAAGTTCGCTCAGGTCCTTGTTATCAGTGGCATTTGCTGCCTTGCCCAGGGCGGCCGGCAAGGCCGTGCTGCAGGCCAGTCCGGACCAGATCATGCGCCGTGACGGATTCATGGTGAAGTGCTCCTCCATCAGCATGCAACATCTGCGCTGACAATCGGTTCACGGCGGCGTCGCATGGCTAACGGAGCGTTAAGGCACTCAGGGCAGGCAGCGATTCACGACTCCGCCACGCGCTGCGCGTAGCCCAGCGACGCGTTGAGACTGTCGAGCAGCGCCAGCGCCGCATCTGGAATCACGGTTCCGGGCGGAAACACGGCCGCCGCGCCCATGTCGCGCAAGGTCTGCACGTCTTGCGGGGGGATCACCCCGCCCACCACGATCATGATGTCGGGCCGTCCCGCCTTGTCCAGCGCTGCCTTGAGTTCCGGAACCAGCGTAAGGTGCCCGGCAGTGAGCGTCGAGACGCCCACCACATGCACATGATTCTTCACCGCCTGTTCGGCCACCTCCTGCGGCGTGGCGAAGAGGGCCCCGATCTTCACCTCGAAGCCGATGTCGCTGAAGGCCGAGGCGATCACCTTCTGCCCGCGGTCATGGCCATCCTGGCCCATCTTGGCGACGAGGATTGCCGGCCGCCGGCCATCGGCCTCGCGGAAGGCGGCAACTGCATGCCTGGCCCGGTCGATCTTGTGCTTGTCCCGCGGTGTCGCGGCGTAGATTCCCTTCACCGCGCGGATCGCCGGCGTATGGCGCGTCCAGACGCGTTCGAGAGCCAGAGAGATCTCGCCGACCGTCGCCTTGGCCCGCGCCGCATCCACCGCCGCGGCGAGGAGATTGCCATTGCCGGTCCGCGCCACCTCGGAGAGGCGCGCCAGCATCGTCTCGGTCTCGGACCCGTTCCGCTCCTTGCGCAGCCGTGTCAGCTTATCGATCTGCCGCGCCCGCACGGCGGCGATGTCGACCTTGAGAATGTCGATCTTGGCATCCTCGCGCACCGGGTAGGTGTTGACGCCGATCACAGCCTGCTCGCCCGTGTCGATGCGCGCCTGGGTGCGGGCTGCAGCCTCTTCGATGCGCGACTTCGGAACGCCTGCCTCGATGGCCTTGGCCATGCCGCCCATCTTCTCGATCTCTTCGATGTGATGCCAGGCACGCGACGCCAGGTCGGCGGTCAGGCGCTCGACGAAGTAGCTTCCGCCCCAGGGGTCGATCATACGGCAGGTACCCGCCTCCTGCTGCAGGAAGAGCTGCGTGTTGCGCGCGATGCGGGCCGAGAAATCGGTCGGCAGCGCGAGCGCCTCGTCCAGCGAATTGGTGTGCAGCGACTGGGTGCCGCCCTGCGTTGCGGCCATGGCCTCGATGCAGGTACGTGTCACGTTGTTGAAGACATCCTGTGCCGCAAGGCTCCAGCCGCTCGTCTGGCAATGGGTGCGAAGGCTGAGCGAACGCTCGTCCTTCGGGTGGAACTGGCGGATCAGCTTGGCCCAGATCATGCGGGCGGCGCGCATCTTTGCCACTTCCATGAAGAAGTTCATGCCGATGGCCCAGAAGAAGGACAGCCGCGGCGCGAACCTGTCGATCGGCAGGCCCGCGGCCACGCCCGCACGCGCATATTCCAGCCCGTCGGCCAGCGTATAGCCAAGTTCGAGATCCGCCGTCGCGCCCGCTTCCTGCATGTGATAGCCGGAGATCGAGATCGAATTGAACTTCGGCATGCGCTCGGAGGTGTATCTGAAGATGTCGGAAACGATCCGCATCGACGCGGCGGGCGGATAGATGAAGGTGTTCCGCACCATGAATTCCTTGAGGATGTCGTTCTGGATGGTTCCGGCCAGCTTTTCCGGCGGCACGCCCTGTTCTTCGCCCGCAACGATGTAGAGCGCCATCACCGGCAGAACCGCGCCGTTCATGGTCATGGACACGGTCATCTTGTCCAGCGGGATGCCGTCGAAGAGCGTCCGCATGTCATAGATCGAGTCAATCGCAACGCCCGCCATACCGACATCGCCCGCCACGCGGGGATGGTCCGAATCGTAGCCGCGATGGGTGGCGAGATCGAAGGCAATGGACAGTCCCATCTGCCCGGCCGCCAGGTTTCGCCGGTAGAAGGCATTGGAATCTTCCGCGGTGGAAAAGCCCGCGTACTGGCGGATGGTCCAGGGCTGCGTGGTGTACATTGTGGGATAAGGGCCGCGCAGGAAGGGTGCGGCACCTGGCCAGGTGTGGAGGAAGTCGATGCCCTCCATGTCCTCCGGCCAGTAGCAGGTCTTCACCGTCAGGCCTTCGGGCGTCAGCCAGTCGTGACCGGGACACGACGAGACGGTTTCCCCTTCGAAGCGAATGGCGCGGAAGTCCGGGATGCGGCTCATGCCAGCGCCTCCACTTCGGCTGGATACTCTGTTGACAGATGATAAGCCTCGGTGCCGATCACCGGCAGCACATCCTTCCGTCCAGGGTCGGGCTTCGGCCAGTCGCCCCGCTCCGTGGCCTGGAAGATGCCCCAGGCCTTCTCGCAAAGACCCTGTGTGTAGGTTTCGACGTAACCGGCGCCCGATGCCGGATCGTTCACGCGCCAGAGACTGGATTCCGCACTGAGCACGTTCTGCACATTGCGCGCCACGCGGCGCGCGAAGCCGTTGGGCAGGCCTTGTGTCAGCGAGAAGGGGAGCACGGTGATCGAATCGGCACCACCGAGACTCGCGCCGAAGACGGCGGCCGTGGCGCGGAGAATGTTTGTATGCGGATCGAGGCGCGCCATTATGCGCCAGCTCGTCTCGGCATGAAGCCTGAGCGGCGCATCGGCAAGACCGGCGGCCTTCAGCACGCGGGCCCAGAGCAACCGCATGGCGCGGAACTTCGCCAGTGTCGCGAACATGTCCTGGCTCGCGGCGAGAGTCACGCTGACGGCGCGGACGAGATAAGCATCGTTGAAGCTGTCGAGCCTGCGCAGGTAGCCCACGGCCTCCCCCAGCACGGCGCCCAGCTCTTCTGCATCGGTCGCACCGGCCTCGTGCCAGTGGCGTCCGTCGGCATCGAGGAACGGACCGACGAAGCCGCGTCGGGCCAGCGCCTCGGCAGCCTGCGTATCCTTCAGGCCAAAGCAGAGATCCAGCCGTTCGGGGTCCAGCGGTTGACTTTCGACAAGCTTCGCCAGGGCCAAGGCGCCGCCGCCCTCGAGTCGCAGGGCGATGGCATGCAGGTGAATGTCATGCAGGATACGGGGCAGGGCATCCATGTCCAGTCCGAAGCCCCGTGCCGTGGCACTCTCCCGCGCCACCAGTGTCAGCCCTGTTGCGCCATTGGCGAGATCATCGAGCGCCTGGAGATTGGCCTTGTGTGGGTCGGGATGGTCGGCGCGCTGGCTGATGGTCCAGGGCTGCGCGAAAGGCCGCCCGGCGCGCGGCCCGTGCTGTTGTCCGTAGAGCGCCTCCAGCCGGAGTCCATCCGCTGTGGTGTCGACCAGGCGCGATTCGAAGCTGTCGCCCTTGAGAACCGCCTCCACGCGCTTCATCCAGCCGGAGCGGTCAAGGGCCGGGAATTCGGCCGCCAGGGTCAATTCGGTCATGGGCCTGTCATCCGCCTTCCGTTGCAGCATGTGTAGCGAAGCCGCAGGACCGGCGCAAACCGCCCTTGGTCTAACGCTCAGACATAACCGCTGAGGCCGGGGATCGATCCGGCCACCTGCTTCACAAGGTCATCGCCCGCCTTGGCCTTGGCATAGTCCAGCGTGATGGTCCCCAGCTGCTTGATCTGGTCCATGGAAAGACCTGCCGCGGAGAGCTTGGTCACGGCGGCCAGTGGGCCACCCATCATGCCGCCGGCCAGCATGCCCAACAGGCCGCCTGAACTGGCGCCGTCGCCGCCATGCTTGGCCACCAGCGCATCCGCGCCGGGCAGCTTGGCAAAGAGCTCTGCCACCTTGTTCTGATTGCCCTGGGTCTTGACCAGATTGAGCATGATGCCCAGCGCCTGTTCGGCCTTCTGCGGCGCCAGCCCCGTCGCTGCTGAAATCTTCGTGACCAGTTCGTCCATTGAAAATCCTGCCTAGCATTTGATTGTCTTGGCAAAGTATACCAGATTGATCGGGGTCCAAGCCGCATATTCGGGGAGAACGAAACGTGTCCGACAACGCAATTTTCCTGGGCAAGAGCGAGAAGCCGGAGGAACTCTTCCTGCCCATGGCGAACCGCCACGGCCTGGTCACCGGCGCCACCGGCACCGGCAAGACGGTGACCCTCCAGATCATGGCGGAAGGCTTCTGCAGGATGGGCGTCCCCGTCTTCGCAGCGGACGTGAAGGGCGACCTCTCCGGCATCTGCATGGAGGGCGAGCCAAAGGATTTCCTCATCGAGCGGGCCAAGGCCATCGGCTTCGACGACTATGGCATGGAAGCCACGCCCACCATCTTCTGGGACCTGTTTGGCCAGCAGGGCCACCCCATCCGCACCACCGTCACCGAGATGGGGCCGCTGCTGCTGTCGCGCTTCATGGGCCTCTCGGATGCGCAGGAAGGCGCGCTCAACATAGCCTTCCGCATTGCCGACAAGGAAGGCCTCGCCCTTCTCGATCTGAAGGACCTGCGGGCACTGCTGAAGGAACTTGGCGAGCGCGGCAAGGAGATCACCACGGAGTACGGCAACGTCAACGCACAGACCATCGGCGCCATTCAGCGCCGCCTGGTGGTGCTGGAGGAGCAGGGCGGCAACAGCTTCTTCGGCGAACCCGCGCTGGACATCACCGACCTGATGCGCACCACGCCGAATGGCCGTGGCTACATGAATGTGCTGGCCGCCGACAAGCTGATCAATTCGCCGCAGCTCTATGCCACCTTCCTGCTCTGGCTGATGTCGGAACTCTTCGAGCGCATGCCGGAAGTGGGCGATCCGGAGAAGCCGCGCCTCGTCTTCTTCTTCGACGAAGCTCATCTCCTCTTCGCCGAGGCGCCTGCAGGATTACTGCAGAAGATCGAGCAGACGGTGAAGCTGATCCGTTCCAAGGGTGTGGGCATCTACTTCGTCACCCAGAACCCGCTCGACATTCCGGAAAGCGTGCTGGCCCAGATGGGCAACCGCATCCAGCATGCGCTGCGGGCCTATACGCCGCGCGAGCAGAAGGCCGTGCAGACGGCGGCTTCCACCTTCCGTCCCAATCCGGCCTTCAAGACCGTCGAGGTCATCACCCAGCTGGGCAAGGGCGAAGCGCTTGTCTCGGTGCTCGATCTCAAGGGCGTGCCGAGCATGGTGGAACGGACCATGGTCCGGCCTCCGTCGAGCCGCATGGGGCCGATCACCCCCGAAGAGCGCCAGAAGATCGTCAAGTCGTCGCCTGTCTATGGACAGTACGAGGAGGCCGTCGACCGCGAGTCGGCCTATGAGATCCTGCAGAAGGCCGCCGCCGAACGCGCCGAGGCGGCTCAGAAGGCCAAGGAAGAGATCGAAGCCTTGAAGGCCGAGAAGGCCGAGGCCCGATCCTCGCGCGGTCGGGATTCCGCGACCGACCGTTTCGTCAAGAACATGGCGGGAGGGCTTGGCACCACCCTTGCGCGCTCGGTGGGCAATGCGCTGGTGCGCGGTATCCTCGGCGGACTGACGCGGAAGTAGCATCTCTTCAAGGCGCGTCCCTGTCTTCACCTGATCGTGCGCAAGGGTGATCCTGCCGCTCATCCATTGCTGCTAATGACGAGTATCAGACTGAAGCAAAGGAGACTGCGATGCGATCTGTCCTGATCTTTCTGGGCGTTCTTCTGACGGTCACGCCGGTGGCGGCACGCGCCGAAACAGCTGTGCTGGCCGGCGGATGCTTCTGGTGCGTGGAGAGCGATCTCGACAAGCTGCCTGGCGTGATCAGGACGACCTCGGGCCTGGCAGGTGGCACGTCGCCATCGCCAACATACAAGAACCCGGGCGACCACATCGAGGCGGTGAAGGTCGAGTTCGACCCCGCCGTGATCTCCTACGACAGATTGGTGCATCACTTCCTGCGGACGATCGATGTTACAGACGCGGGCGGGCAGTTTTGCGATCGCGGCAGCACCTATGTCGCGGCGCTCATGCCGCTCGACGACAAGCAGGGCCGCATTGCGCAAGCCGCCCTGGACGAAGCCGCCCGCGATCTCAACCGCGAGATCGCGACGCGCATCGTCGCATCTCCGAACTTCCATGCCGTCGAGGACGATCACCAGGACTACTATCTGAGTTCGGATCGGATCCTCACGCGCTTCGGCCTCATCAGGAAGTCCGATGCCTACAGGAAGTACCGCGAGGCCTGTGGCCGCGACCAGCGTGTGCGGGAAGTCTGGGGGAAGGCTGCCTACGAGACGTTGACGCAGTAGTTTCGGGTCATCTGTCAGATGATCTCGTCTTCGTCGTAAAGAGGATCGCCTGCGTCGGACTTTGCCTTTGCCTTGCTGGCGGCGGGCTTGGACCTGGCGATGTGAAACAGCGCATCGCCGCGATGCACGATGGGCAGATTGGTGCGCCCGATGATGATACCGTCGCTCTCCGAGACGATGGGAGCAGACTGCGTGCCCAGCGGATCGGCGACCACGCCGATCACCTCCTTCAGCCCCACCCGGTCGCCGATTCGGCGGTTGGTATGCAGGATTCCGCTCTCCGGCGCCCGCACCCAGGAACTCGACGTCGACAGCGCGGGCTCGGCATGCGCCGGGCGGC
>JBGSNJ010000481.1:0-1648 GCA_041739715.1 Aestuariivirga sp. | reverse complement strand
GAGGCAGAGGCGTGGGCGGATGCGGGCGCCGCCGGGAAAGACGGCGTAGTGGAGGGCCTCGGCAAGGCGCGGCGGGCACTCGGGTCCGGTGGCCCGGGTCACGGCCTGTTCGAGCTCCTGCTCCAAGCGCTGTGCAATGTCCATGTCAGCGTCTCCCTGTACCCGGCGTGATTGTCACACTTGAGTGTCACTTGAAAGTGTCAAGTAATACTGACATAACTGCGGAGGTCGCGCAACAGGGATCAGCGGGGCGGTGCCGAAGCAACCCATCGTCATCATCGGAGCGGGCGTCGGCGGCTTGTCCGCAGCGGCGCTGCTCGCGGCCCGCGGGGAGCCGGTTCTTGTGCTCGAGCGTGCGGCAGACCCCGGCGGCAAGATGCGGCAGGTCAGGATCGGGGATGCGGCGATCGATGGCGGTCCGACCGTCTTTACCATGCGCTGGGTCTTCGACGACATCTTCGCTGCGGCCGGCAGCAGGCTTGAGGACCATCTGGCGCTCGCCAGGCTCGACATCCTGGCCCGCCATGCCTGGGGTCCCTCCCAGCGCCTCGATCTCTTCGCCGACGTCCGGCGCTCGGCCGACGCCGTTGCGTCCTTCTCCGGAGCCGAAGAGGGGCGCCGGTTCCTCAGCTTCTGCGCCGAGTCCCGGCGCATCTACGACACCCTGCGCAAGCCCTTTCTGATGTCTCAGCGGCCCGATCCGGTGAAACTGGCCACCGCCAACGGCCTCGGCGGCATGACCGGCATGCTGCGCATCAATCCCTTCGAGAAGATGTGGACCGCGCTGGGCCGGCATTTCACCGATCCGCGGTTGCGCCAGCTCTTCGGGCGTTATGCGACCTATTGCGGGTCGTCGCCCTTCGAGGCTCCGGCGACGCTGATGTTGGTTGCCCATGTCGAGCAGGAAGGTGTCTGGTCGGTTGCGGGCGGTATGCATCGCCTGGCCCTCGCTCTTGAATCCCTCGCCACAGGACAAGGTGCGGCGTTCCGTTACGGCGCGGAGGTGCGCGGCATCGAGACGAACAATGGACGCGTTTCGGCCGTGAAGCTGGCGACCGGCGAGGTCATTTCCTGCAGCGAAGTCATCGCCAATTGCGATGCAAACGCTCTGGCTACGGCGCTCTTCGGTCCGGCTGCTGCCCGCGTGGTCGGTCAGGTTGCACCGCCGGAACGCTCGCTCTCGGCCGTGGTCTGGACGGTGCAGGCGCAGTCGGCCGGCTTTCCCCTCACGCGCCACAACGTCTTCTTCTCGGATGACTATGCGGCCGAATTCCGCGCCCTGCAGCGCGCCGTTCCGGACGATCCCACCGTCTACATCTGCGCACAGGACCGCGACGACGCCATCAGCGGCCCGGAACGCCTGCTGATCCTCGTCAACGCGCCCGCGACGGGCGACACGCGGGGCACCGATGTTCCGAGGGCCGAGGCGGCGATGCGGCGGCGGCTTCAGGTCAGCGGCCTGCAACTGGACTGGCAGCCGCAGGACTGCGTCGTCACCGACCCCGCCGGATTCGCGCAATTGTTTCCGGCCACGGGCGGCGCACTTTATGGAAGGGCATCACACGGATGGATGGCATCATTTCGCAGGCCGGCAGCGGCCACGGCACTCCCGGGCCTGTTCCTTGCCGGCGGCAGTGTGCATCCGGGG
>JBGSNJ010000462.1:0-2239 GCA_041739715.1 Aestuariivirga sp. | reverse complement strand
GGGACCGGCAGGGCGATTACTGGCGCATGGTGCAGCAGCTGCGCGCCGCCGGAATCCGCGCCGAGATGTATGTCGGCAGCGCCGGCATGAAGGCCCAGATGAAATATGCCGACAAGCGCGGCGCGCCGCTGGTGGTGATCCAGGGCGGCGACGAGAAGGCCAGGGGCGAAGTGCAGATCAAGGATCTCCGCCTCGGCGCCGAACTGGCCGGCGGCATCGCCAGCCGCGCTGAATACGCCTCCCAGCGGCTCGCGCAGTTTTCGGTGCCGGAGGCGGAGCTTGTTCAGGCGGTCAAAGATGCGCTCAGGCGTTGATGTTACCCTTCTCCCAGGCCTGCCTGGGAGAAGGTGTCGCGAAGCGACGGATGAGGGCCGCATTGCACAGCAATGCGGTGTCAGCACCAGCCTCCCTCGCTGCGCTCGGGCCCTCATCCGCCCTGCGGGCACCTTCTCCCGGCGCCGCCGGGAGAAGGAAGGCAAGGCTTAGGGCCATGGCCGGCAAGTCCCGGGCGGAGCGCGAGGCGCTGGAGCGGCAGAACGCGGCCATCATGGCCGTGTTCGAACGCGCCGGCTTCGACCGGATCGCGCCCGACATCATCCAGCCGGCCGACATCTTCCTCGAGCGCTCGGGCGAGGACATCCGCGCCCGCACCTTCGTCTTCACCGATCCCGCCGGGGCGGAAATGTGCCTCAGGCCCGATCTCACCGTGCCGGCCTGCCGTTTCCACCTCAGCCATGCCGCGAACCCCGCGGCCGAAGCGCGCTACTGCTATCTGGGGCCGGCCTTCCGCTTCCCCGACGAACGGTTGAGCCCGCAGGAATTCACCCAGGCCGGGCTTGAGTGGTTCGGCGCCGGGTCTCCCATCGCCGCCGAGGCACGGGTGCTGAAGCTCACCATCAGTGCGCTGGAGGCCGCAGGCCTCACCCGCTACCGCGTGACCTTCGGCGATCTCGGCCTCTTTGCCGGGCTTCTGGCCGATACCGAGATGCCGGACCGCTGGCGCCGCCGCCTGCAGCATCACTTCTGGCGGCCCCATGCCTTCCGCGACCTGCTGGACAGCTTCTGCGGCATGCGGTCTGCGCGCCGCAGCAGCATCTCGGCCCTGGTCGACAAGGTCGCGGCCGGTGACGCCCTGGCCGTGGTTGCGGCCGAGATCGCTAGCCGCAGTCTTCCGGCCGTTGGCGGGCGGGAAGTGGATGAGATCGCGGCACGCTTGGCGGACAAGGCCAGGGATCGTCGTGAGTCGCCATTGGCAGGCGAGAAGGCAGAGCAGATCAATCGCTACCTCGCGATTTCAGGTGAAGCTTCCGGCATCGACTCGCAACTGAAGTTGATCCGGGGTGGCCATGGGTTGGCCGGCGCGCGCGACGACTATGTCCGACGGCTCTTCGAAATGGAGGAGCTTGGCCTCAACCCGCGGCGCTTCCATTTCGCCGCCGGCTTCGGCCGGGAACTGGAATACTACACCGGCTTCACCTTTCAGGTGGAGGCCGACACCCCGGATGGCGCCGTTGCCGTGGCGGGTGGCGGGCGCTACGACAATCTTCTCTCCGACATGGGATCGCCAGTGCGCGTGCCGGCGGTCGGCTGCGCCATTCACACCGACCGGCTGAAGGCGGTGCTGGCATGAGCACGGTCACCCTTGCCATACCGTCGAAGGGCAGGCTGATGGAGAGCGCGGCCCAGCTGCTGGAAGCGGCAGGCTTCGGAATCGAGCGCCTGGGCGCCGACCGGGGCTATCGCGGCCGGCTGACCGGCATCGACGGCGTGGATGTGGCGTTCCTGTCAGCCTCCGAAATCGCCCAGAAGCTTCGCGACGGTGCGATCGATCTCGGCGTGACGGGCGAGGACCTTCTGCGCGAGAAGATCGCCCCGGGTGACCCGGCGGCCGACGTGCTGCTGCGCCTGGGCTTTGGCCCGGCCGACGTGGTGGTCGCCGTGCCCGAAATCTGGCTCGACGTCGCCACCATGACCGATCTGGATGAGATCGCCGAGAGCTTCTACGAGCGCCATGGCCGCAGGCTTCGAGTCGCGACGAAATATCTGAACCTCACCAGGCGCTTCTTTGCCGAGAAGGGCGTCACCGGCTACCGGATTGTCGAGAGCCTTGGTGCGACCGAGGGCGCACCGGCTGCGGGCATCGCCGAGATCATCGTCGATATCACCACTACCGGCTCCACCCTCGCAGCCAATGCCCTGCGGGTGCTGGATGACGGGATCATCCTGAGGTCCTGCGCCG